>JAFGMB010000230.1 GCA_016927765.1 Synergistales bacterium | reverse complement strand
TGGATCAAGGAAATTACTTGAAAAGCTTAACCTGAAAAAGACGATTAATCCCTTCGTTGTGTTTGAACTTATTGTCCTTCTGGGTATAAAATCTGAGCATTGTCAGTAATACCGCAAAGGAGTGAGGAGTTATGGAAGTGAAAGCCAAGGTGGTAATAGCCCTTGGAGGGAACGCCCTTCAGGAAAAAGGGACACCTCCTACAGCTGAAGCCCAGCTTAAAGTGATAGAAAAAACAGCAGAACACCTTGCAGACTTGAGCTGCAAGGGATATGAAATGGCGATCGTACACGGGAACGGTCCCCAGGTCGGACGGATCGTTCTTTCCCAGGAGATCGCTGCTCGCGAGAACCCCCAGACACCGGCCATGCCTTTTGACGTTTGCGGAGCTATGAGCGAGGGATTCATAGGTTACCAGATACAGCAGAAACTTCGAGATGCCCTGCGAAACAGGAACCGCAATGTACCGGTAGTTACCCTTATTACCCAGGTAGTGGTAGATAAGAACGACCCGGCATTTCATAATCCTACAAAGCCGATCGGTCCCTTCTACACCGAGGAAGAAGCCCTTGAACTTGAAAAGGATAAGGGATATGTAATGAGAGAAGATGCCGGGCGAGGCTGGCGACGTGTGGTACCCTCTCCCAAACCTGTAAAGATAACGGAGATCTCTGCTGTAAAGAGACTCTGGGATACAACCATCGTGATCACCTCCGGAGGAGGAGGGATACCCGTTGTGGAGAACATGGACGGGTCTCTAACAGGCGTTGCGGCTGTAATAGATAAAGATCTCGCTGCTGAGAAACTGGCAGAGGATATCGAGGCAGATATGCTTCTTATACTCACAGATGTCGAAAAGGTTTGTATCAATTATGGGAAACCCGATCAGAAAAAGGTTGGCCATATGACCGTCAGGGAAGCGATACGCTACGTGGAAGAGGGTCACTTTGCCGCGGGTAGCATGCTGCCCAAGGTTATGGCAGCTATTGCCTTTGCAAGAACTTTCCCAGGGAAAAAAGCTATCATCACTTCCCTCGACAAGGCCGTAGATGCTCTTGAAGGAAAAGCCGGCACCATAGTTACCATGGCATGAATAAGATACAAAAATCGGAATGCTAATTTTGAAAACCCATAGCGTTGTTGATGGTTCCATGTCTCGTATGGTAGATGGCCTGGGTCTTCCGATAAGATGGACAGAAGCTATAACAACAGAAATGACCTTTTCCATGTTAACAGGCATGGAAAAGGAAGCCCTGGTTCATGGGATTTGTATTAAACACTTCAGATGCCAGGCGTGTTAAAATGCCTGGCATCTTTAAATTTTGCCGCTCATCATCCTGACATGATGATGAGATATTAAAGACAACCTGTTTTAAGGGATAATGACCATATCATGTTTATATATGCCATACTGTTAATATCAGCAATGGATTTCTTTCCCCATAAGGATCTTCATCATATTCATAATCCAAGCCTGTAGTATTTCAGAAAAGGCTATGAACCGGGTATCTGAAAGAAATGAAAATACCAGGCAGGGAAATATCCACCCTTCCGGATACAGCCTTCAAGGACAGGGGCCTTTTAGAGGAGCTTTTCAATGAATATAGTATTTTCAACTGACCTTAACTATCTCCCTCATATGGGAGTAGCCCTGACATCCATTCTAATTAACGCAGGATCAACAGATAAACTGCATTTTTATATCCTTGAGAACGAACTTCCTGAGGAAGAGAAAGAAAAGATCCTTAGTCTCAGAACGATAAGATCCTTTGACCTGTCCTTTATCAGAATGGATGACATCAATGATCTGATGTTCCTTTGTGCAAATTCCGGTAATATTCCCCCATATATAACTCCTGCAAGTTTTTTCCGCCTGAAGATAGGCTCCCTTCTCCCGGATATTGATAGAGCTATCTACCTTGACTGCGATCTGATCGTAAGATCAAGCCTTAGGGGACTCTGGGATTTGCCCCTGGAGGGAATGACCGTAGGCGCAGCTGAGGATTTCGGTTCAGCCATCTCATCTGAAAAAATCAGATATGATCTGAAAAGATATTTCAATTCCGGTGTGATCCTTTTTGATCTTAAACAATGGAGGTCAAAAGACTATGAAAGGGAAATACCTGGTCTTGAAAAGCATGTTTTTGAACAGATCAGATATGGAGACCAAAGTCTCCTCAATATCGTGTTGAAAGAAGATGTAAGGTATATCGATACCAGGTGGAACTTTATGCCCTTCCTTCTCAGATATGAGTCGAGATATTCTGAACAGCTCATGATATCAAGCCTGGACCCATGGATAGTCCATTTTGCAGCCGGATACAAACCCTGGATATTTGACTCAAATCCGGTAATGTTCTCTGAAGAATACTGGAACTATCGAAAGATGGGCCCCTGGAAAAGTTATGATACCATGAAAAGGGTCCGCGAGATCTTCCGTCATACAGTACGCCACCCCAGGGATACTATCATCTACGGCTGTAAAAAGGTCATTGGAGGATTCCCCAGATAAGGAACCCTTCCCTGAAACATCCACGGAAGAGAGGTCCTATTTACAGGTATTTCGTTTCAGTTTTTTCAACTTACCCTCTATGCCCCCGGTATCCGTCGAAAAAGAAAGAACACCGCACCCACCAGGCAGAGACTTGCCCAGAGGTAATCCAGGGTAAGCTTCTGTTTCATGTAGATTGTACAGAATCCTGCAAATACGATCATGGTTATCACTTCCTGGATAACCTTCAACTGGGGAAGGGTAAAAAAGTTGATCCCCAGCCGATTGGCCGGTACCTGGAGGCAATATTCGAAAAAGGCTATCCCCCAACTGAACAGGATAACCATAAGCACAGGCCTGCCATTAAGATCTTTCAGATGCCCGTACCACGCATAGATCATGAAGAGATTTGAAAACACAAGCAGTAGAAGGGGCGTTAACCTGGTCAGCATATCCCGGTGTGCCTCCATAAAAAAAGACCCCAGGGGATTCCCATGAGGACTTGGATAATTTTCGTTTCGAAGATAAGTATAATAGGCTTTGGATAAATTTCAAGAATCAGCCCAAGAATTCATTATTAACATATCCGCACCGAAAATAACGAAGTGCTGAAGCAGGTTTGAGTCCTGCCCGAGCCCAAAAACAAGAGAGCCCCTAAAATGGGCTCTCTCTCAAAAACTGGCTCCTCGGGCATAGAACCGCAATCCGTCATACATATGGATTAACATCCACAACTCTTTTACTTGAGCTCCCTCGTTCGAATGGTCCATCATGTGTTTACGGACCACTTCGAAGTATCAGCCATGGGGGTATCGGCACGCCAGCAGATGATCAGGGTATGGTTCAAAAATGTGGAACCCTAAAGGAACATTTGATCATGAGAAGTGATAAAATACATCTTCAGCTTGAGGAACCTGAATACTGGGAGGAATAACATGCCTGGGAAAGAAAGGGTTAATATAAAGCCCGGATTGAAGGTCAATATCGTCCAGAAACAGCATCAGAGAACAGGGGTACTCACAGAAGGAATAGTAAAGGACCTTTTGACGAATAGCCCCTATCATCCTCATGGAATAAAAGTTCGTCTCGAAGATGGGGTCGTTGGAAGAGTTAAGGAAATCCTGGATTAATTCGCCACTGCGTCTAACCAGGTCAATAACAAGGTGCCACCACACTGGGCTTTTTGTTAGACTGGTTACTCGTGCAGGGAACCGCAATCCGTCAAAGATCCGGATTAACAACCATCTTCCTCATGAATATATTGACGGATATACTCACGCCCCCTGGAACTTTTCAATTGTTTTTCTCTTTTCATGGCTTCTTATCGACTGAGGAATTCTTCTTTGTAAATAATTTTCCAAGGACCTGTGTGTCTATTAGTATGAAGTGTTCCCTCAAACTCAGGTTCATTGTGTTCACTTAATCTACGGTCCAGATCATTGGTTTGACCAATATAGATCTTGTTTTCAGGGTTGATGAGAACGTAGACAAAATATGACATAGCAGAAATTATACAACTTTCCAGGTTCCATGAAGAGCGGATAAAAACATAATCAGCAGGTTCGAGTCCTGCCCGACAGAATATAATAAAAAAAGACGGTCTAAAATCGACCGTCTTGATATATTCTGGCTCCTCGGGCAGGACTCGAACCTGCAACCTAGTGGTTAACAGCCACCCGCTCTGCCGATTGAGCTACCGAGGAACGCTAAATCCTATATATTAATTTCTCAAGACTTCTTTTTCGGGCAGGACTCGAACTGCAATCCGTCAGCTGACGGATTAACAGCCACCCGCTCTGCCGATTGAGCTACCGAGGAACGTCAAAATGCTTTTGTCTATATTTAGTGGAGGCGGCACCCGGATTCGAACCGGGGATAAAGGATTTGCAGTCCTCTGCCTTACCACTTGGCTATGCCGCCAGAAATTGAAAATCAATGGAGCGGAAAACGGGATTCGAACCCGCAACCCCAACCTTGGCAAGGTTGTGCTCTACCGTTGAGCTATTTCCGCTCTTCATCAACCATTTTTTCAAAGTGGTGGCGAGACCCAGAATCGAACTGGGGACACGCGGATTTTCAGTCCGCTGCTCTACCGACTGAGCTATCTCGCCTCAAT
>JAFGMB010000229.1 GCA_016927765.1 Synergistales bacterium | reverse complement strand
GATAATGAATGTATAAGAAATACAGGTTGATCAATGTTTTAACCATAGCTTTACTAAGTGTTTTCCTTTTAGCATCCCTTTCTTTCGCCCAGGAAGTGGTTTCACCTGACCAGGAAAAAGTGGACCCTGAAATGGTACTTGCCACCGTGGGAGATGCACAGATAAGGGTCAGGGACGTGAATGCGGTAATAGCAACACTTAATCCGCAGCAGCAGTTCATGTTCGCCACTGACTACGGAAGGGCAAAGGTACTTGAGGAACTCATCAACAAGGAACTCTTTTATCTTTATGCCCAGGATCAGAAGATAGAGGAAGACGAAGAATTCCAGAAGGATCTCGAAAATGTCCGCAAGAGCCTCATGACAAATCATGCACTCAAATTGCTTTTGAGGGATGTTACAGTAAGCGAAGAGGAAGTGGCGGCTTATTACGAAGAGCATAAGGATGAATTTTCCGAGCCCGAGCAGATCAAGGCCTCCCATATCCTTGTGGAAAGCGAGGATATGGCTATCGAGATCCTGGCAGAGCTTGAAGGAAAGGAACTGACCTTCGAAGAGGCTGCCGAGAAATATTCCAGCTGTCCCTCAAAACAGCAGGGCGGTGACCTGGGCTTCTTTACCCGGGGGCAGATGGTGACCGCCTTCGAGGATGCTGCTTTCCAGCTCGAACCAGGTAAAATGAGCGAACCTGTCAAGACCGAATATGGATGGCATATCATCAAGGTCGCCGAGAAAAAACCTGCCAGGCAGAAACCCCTGGATGAAGTAAGGGAAACCCTATCCGAGAAGCTGACCAGCGAAAAACAGTACAAGCTCTACAACGATACGCTGGGGTCACTGAGAGAGAAATATGCAGTGGAGTATATGAACAAAACGGAAGAAACCCCGGAGAAGACCGAAGAGGGAGAAAAAGAAAAGACCGATTAAAATTTCGGATTAACTAAAAAAGAAAAACATCAACAAGAGGGTCCCTTGAGGGACCCTCTTGCTATTCTGCCCCTCTCGGGAAGAAGATGGCTTTTTTCGGGCATGTCACCAGGCATATACCGCAGTTCATACACTTATCCCTGTTTATCTCGGCGTAACCGTCCTTGAGCACAATGGCTTTTGCAGGGCAGACAGCAAGGCATCTGGCACAGCCATTACATACTTCAGGATCCACCACGGCTCTCCCTCCGGCACTTTTTCTCTTGAAAAACCTTCGCCATAGGGAGGTTTCTTTCTCTTCCGATCGTTTTATTTTCAAGGGGAACCTCCTGGGAATTATTTCTAATTCTAACAGAGAATATTTGTCCACAATACTATTCAATAAACTTTCAAATAGTTAAAACTTCTCCACAGTGGTGTATAACATATCCACCATTCTTGGGGATCCTCGCTCCTCCTTAATTAAATGGATAAGGGGCATCTCCGGCTGTATTGATGCATTGTTTACGGTTTTCCCATAATGACTCAGGGGATAATTAGCTTTCAATGATGTAAAACACGGCTCTTAAGGGGGAAACCTTATCATATTTCACCTTATTACATTGATGTAAAAATCTCCTGGTGCGATAATGGGTCCATCACACCACAACCCTGTGAAGGAGAGTGTTCTTCATGACACAGTACGAATTGCTGGATCTATTGAAGGACCTGAGGGAAGATAACCAGGAAGATGTTCCCCTTCATATCGACAGTGCCTCCCATGAGGTTCCCAAGGATCTTTGGAAAACCCTTTCTGCTTTTGCAAACACACCGGGAGGAGGGGTAATAATCCTCGGTATCGATCCCCGGAAGGATTTCAGTATTACCGGGGTCAGGTCTGCCGTGGATATGAAGGATTCCATCCTTTCCTTATGTTCCCAGATGTGTCCCCGGCTTGACCCTCTGATCCAGGTGTTCCAGTTGGATAACAGGGATGTTATCGCCATCGAGGTGGGAGAAGCCCTGCCCGGCCAGAAACCTTGCTATTACAGGGGACAGGGTTATTATAACGGCTCCTATATCAGGTCAGGAAATGAAGAC
The DNA here is from genome assembly GCA_016927765.1 of Synergistales bacterium. Lineage (GTDB taxonomy): Bacteria > Synergistota > Synergistia > Synergistales > JAFGMB01 > JAFGMB01. The sequence continues at coordinate 3,361 of JAFGMB010000229.1, read as the reverse complement.
AGGCCACTTTCTCCCTATGAGATCCAGTCCATATCTGAGAGTTCCTCACAGCCAAAATACGATGCTGAACCTCTTTCAGGAACCTCGGTGAAGGATCTCGACCCTTCCCTTTTGAGATCCTTCCTGGAACGCATGCGAGCGAGGCCGGGAACTCCCTTCGGAGACTGGAATAACGAGAAGATACTGGAGGCCTCAAGGGTCCTGGTCAGGGACAGGCATGGAAAACTGGCGGTATCACTGGCAGGCTGGCTTTCTTTTGCCCCTTATCCCCAGGGACTTTTCCCCTCCCTCTGTATCACCCTGCTTCGTTTTCCCACTCCCGTGGCAGGTGAACCCGGTCCTGATGGGGAGAGGTTTCTGGACAATGTGAAGATCGAAGGGCCTCTTCCACAACTGGTGGTGCATTCCATGAAAGCCGTAAAACGGAATATGCATCGCAGGGATGTGGTACAAGGACTTTTCCGGGAAGAGCACTGGGAATATCCTGAAGAAGCTATCAGGGAAGGAATAGTAAATGCCATCGGCCACAGGGATTATTCGCCCCAGGCCAGGGTGTCCCAGATCCAGATCCTCATGTTTCCTGACAGGTTGGAGTTCGTCAGCCCCGGAGGCATCTACGGCCCCATCATTCCCGATCAGCTTGGTGAGGCCGGTATCCAGTCATCCAGGAACGAGACCATGATGAATATCCTGGAAAACCTTCCGCCCCTGGGAGAGAACAGGAGCCTCTGTGAGAACAGGGGTTCGGGCCTGGCTGCGGTCATGGTTTCATGCAGGAAGGAAAAACTGTCCCCTCCGGGTTTCAGGGTGGACCTGAGCCGTTTTCGAATGGTCATCTCCAATAGGACCCTTTTTGACGCCCAGACCCTGGAATGGCTGGATAATGTGGCTCGTGGAAGGACGGTCACTGAAAGCCAGAGATATGCCCTTGCGCACCTTAAACATGTGGGATGGATCAATAATGCCGATTACTGCAGGCTCACAGGGGTGGACTCAAGGGTGGCTACCAGGGAGTTGGGGGATATGGTCAATTCAGGTTTCCTGGATCGTCTCGGTTCAAGCAGATGGAGCATATACCAGCTTTCCTCGGGTTACATAAACAGGCAGCAGCTGTTATTCTGATGTCAGGAAATCATACCTGTCTTTCGAGGGAGAGGGAACAATGAAACAGATAAGGGTGCCTTTGGAAGGATTCGATATGGATTCTTTTCTCGATGCCTTCCTGGATTTTGAGGAAGACCAGTTCGCAGAGCCCTTCAGTTCCGTTTATATTGTGGGGTCACTGGGTGATCAGCCGGTGAACCTTGACCCCGGCCATAATGATATTTACAGAGAGATGGGAGTGGACAGGAAACTTGTGTTTTTCAGCTTTACCGCAGCAGCCCTGGAAAACTGCGTGGAGTGCATGGATGGAGGAGTGTATGAGGCAGTGCCTGCAACCGGGAACGAACTTGAAGATTACAGGAACCGTTTCTATCCCTCCGAAGTCACCTATGTGGGATATCTGATGTCACTACAGAATGGGTATATGGTGATCGATACGGCCCTTTTTTATTCAGGAAGCCCCATGAATGATCCCACCCTGGAACTGATAGACCACTGCGGTATCCTGGATATACCCATGGAAGTATATATCAGGCAGTATATTCTCTGATAGATGCGCTCAGATCCTGTAAGATTCTTCTCCTGCCGGTCACATTAAGGCAGCAGAAGAGGGTCCTGTCGGTTTTTCCGCTGTTATGGACAGGAAGGAGGCTTGGACATGATAGTTACCATAGCTGGATGTGGAGCCCTGGGCGGGGTGATCGCGGCGCATCTCCTTGAGGGAGGATTACAGGTCCAGGCTTTTCAGAGAAAGGGTAAGACCCTCGACGCTTTGAAGGAAAAGGGGGTCACCATTCTTTCAGAGGATAGAAAAAGCTCCAACTCCTATCCCCTGACCGCTGTTTCAGATGCTATTTCAGAACTCCTCCCCACCGAGCTTATCATAGTCCTGGTCAAGTCATACGATACGGAATCCCTTTTACCGCTAAGGGGTCTCCTATTACAGGGTGGTGCTGTGCTTACCCTGCAGAACGGTCTTGGAAATGCGGAAACCCTCAGTGATATCTTTGGCGAAAGTAAAGTCGCTGCAGGCATCACCACCTATGGGGGAGTCACTCTTTCTCCTGGTGTAGTGATGGAAGGGCTGAAGGGATCTATAACCTTCGGGCCCTGGTCAGGTGAGGGGATGGAATGGATCGCCGAAACTCTCGGGAAAGCCGGGCTTCGAATTGATCATGTCAGGGACCCCAAACCCCTGTTGTGGAAGAAACTCTGCATGAATGCCATGGCGAACCCGGTATTTGCCCTCACGGGTATCCCCGTAAGGGATATCTCCAGGAATACCTTTGCATTGGACCTGATGGAACATCTTGGAAAGGAAGTAGTGGAAGCTGCAGCAAGATCCGGGGTGATCCTTGATTTCGATGAGAATTGGAAATTCCTGATGGATCATTCAAAAAAAGCCTCTGACCATAAACCTTCCATGCTTCAGGATATTGAGGCAGGGAGAAGGATGGAGGTCCAGGGTATTCTTGGTGGCATCCTCGCTTATGCAGGGGATGAAAAGGAATTTCCCTATACAAGGAGCCTCTATGATCTTCTTATGGCCATTGACAGCAGCAGGGGAAACTATCAGTAAACTTACCGGCAAGATCTTTAGGGAGTGAAAATATATGCTTGTTACCATGGCAGGATGCGGAGCTCTAGGAAGTCTTCTGGCTTCCAGGATGATCGATGGGGGGTTAAAAGTCCAGGTTCTCCAGAGAAAGGGTCCTCATTTCGAAGCCCTGAAAGAAACAGGTATCACCATTGAGCTTGATAGAAAAGGCACAAGGCGTACCTTTCCCCTTGAAGCAGTGTCCCATGATCCTTCCCGACTTGAGAAGACCCGCCTGATGGTGGTACTTGTAAAATCCTACGATACCCAGAATATCCTTCCTGCCAGGGGCATCCTTGAGGAGGACGGGGTGGTCCTGACCCTACAGAACGGTCTTGGGAATGCGGAAAAACTGGCTGATGGTTTTGGCAGTGACAGGGTAGCTGCAGGAATAACAAATTACGCAGCTTTCCGGATAGGGCCGGGTGTAGTTGGCTGGGGAGGTGATGGGCATATTTTTCTCGGGGCGTGGCAGAAAGACAAAAAGGTGGAATGGGTCTGTTCAGTCCTGGAAAAAGCGGGTCTGAGCGTAAACTGTGTGGCGGATCCGAGGCCTTTTTTGTGGAAGAAGGTCGCTGTCAATGCCACCATAAATACTATTACCGCCCTTACAGGTATGGAAAATGGAAAACTCCTCCATCACGTACCGGTGTTGGAAAT
>JAFGMB010000228.1 GCA_016927765.1 Synergistales bacterium | reverse complement strand
TTCACAAGGTCCTGATGGAAGAAAGAGAGAAAGGAAAAGCTATTCTGCTTGTTTCTACTGAACTTTCAGAGGTCATGACCTTATCTGACAGGATAGGGGTTATTTGCGGTGGACGCATTCTGCAGGTCTTTCGAAGAGAAGAAGCTGAAATAGACAGGATCGGCCTCCTGATGGCCGGGATCAACGGTGATAAAAATGTCGAAAGGGAATAAACAACAGGGGTTTTCCTGGGCAGTCCAAAAGATCAAGGCCCGGGACAAGTCCGGTTACATGTTCATATGGCCCCTTTTCTCGGTTATCCTCGGGCTTGCTGCCAGTGGTCTGATGATGCTCCTCCTTGGACATAACCCCTTCGTTGTGTACGTGCGGCTTCTCACTTTCGCTTTCAGGGATACCTACAATGTGGCGGACATTTTCGCCAAGGCCACCCCTTTGATATTGACCGGCCTGGCCTTTGGGTTTGCCTTTCGGGCTACCCTGTTCAACATTGGAGGACAGGGGCAGTTCTACCTTGGTTGCGTGGCGGCTGTATTTTGTGCCCTGAAACTTCATTTCCTTCCCGCGGCCCTTCTGCTTCCCATCTGTCTTTGCTCAAGTATGCTTGCAGGGGGGTGTTGGGGAGCCTTTGTGGGTTATACGAAAGCAAGGTTCAACGCAAGCGAATTTCTGATCAGCATGATGTCCACCTACGTCGCATTGGCAATCATGAATTTCCTCCTGAGGTCTCCTTTGAAAGAGCTAAAAGGCGAGTATCCCCAAACGGATGTGATAGGGCAAAAAGCCTGGATACCTACTCTGCTACCTCATACAAGACTTCATTGGGGTTTTATCATAGCCCTTGCAGTTGCTTTTCTGGCATATTTTATTCTCTGGAAGACCACTCTGGGTTTCAAGATCCGTGCTGTTGGAATGAATAGAAATGCAGCAAGATATGCAGGGATCGATGAAAAAAAGATATTTATCGTGGTTTTTCTACTTAGTGGAGCTTTTGCAGGATTGGCAGGTTTCATGGAAGTCAATGGTATACAACACATGCTGGTCCAGGGATTCAATCCCATGTTAGGAGCTGAAGGTATTGGTATAGCCATCCTTGGAAATGCTCATCCCCTGGGGATCGTTCTTTCTGCGATACTGTTCGGAGCACTCAAGGTGGGAGGAAACCTCGTGGTCCAGACATCGACCATACCTTCGAGCATCATAGGGATCATGGAGGGCTTTGTCATGCTTTTCGTTATTCTTTCATATTTCCTCCAGGATAAGTTGATGGCAAGAAGGAGCAAAAAAGAGATCAAGGCCAGGGAAAGGGGAGTCAATCAATGATATGGGCGGGTTTGCTGGCCAGGGCTGTTCAAATGAGCACTCCTCTGATGATCGGATCCCTTGCTGAAATATACGCTGAAAGAACAGGCGTTATGATAATCGCTATAGAAGGAATATTCCTGTTGGGTGCCTGGGGGGGATTTGTAGGTGCCTATCTTTCCGGGAGCATGGTAATCGGAATATTATTGGCCATGGCTGTGGGAGTTATGGCGGGCACTGTATATGGTGTAGTCACCATAAAGCTGAAACAGCACCAGATAGTTACGGGTACAGCGATCAATATCTTTGCGGCAGGCCTTGCACTGTATCTTTACAGGGTCCTTTTTGGAGTTCCTCTTCTCCCTCTTACCGTGGAACCTCTGAAATCCATACCCATACCTGTTCTCTCAGGTATTCCGGTGGTTGGAAAAGCTTTCTTCGAACAGAATATCCTGACCTATCTTGCGTTTCTTCTAATGCCGGCAGGGTTCTGGTTGCTTTTCAGGACACCCCTTGGACTGACCATTAGGTCTACCGGTGAAAATCCAGAAGCGGTAGACTCTGCGGGTATAAATGTGGAGAAGGTAAGATTCCTGACAGTCCTTTTTGCCAGTGCCCTGGATGGAATGGCTGGAGCCTTTTATTCCATAGGGTTCCTGGGATTGTACACCAATGACATTATTGGAGGAAGAGGATGGATAGCTTTTGCCATCTGTTTTCTTGGAAACTGGAATCCCCTCGGTGCATTGCTTGGGGCCCTTGTATTCGGTTTTGCCGATGCGGCTTCCATCGTGATACAGACTTCGGGTTTCAGATTGATCCCCAATGAGTTCCTTATCGCCATACCCTATATCCTGACTATTGTAGCCACCATTGCCCGGAAACAGTTCAATGTTCCGGCAGTTCTGGGGATCCCTTATATCAAGGAAAGAAAGTGATCTTGTTTTCAATATCCTCGCCCTAAATATCAAAGGAGGATCTGCCCCATGTACGATATGGTGATCAAAAAGGGAAAACTGGTCACTTCTGATCGGATCATCAATGCGGATATCGGTGTGACGGGGAATACCATTGCCGCCATAGGAGAAGACCTGAAAGGTAAAGATGAGCATAACGCCGAAGGCAGGCTTGTCCTCCCAGGGGTCATAGATGCCCATACCCATATGTCCCTTCATGTTGGAGACCATACCTCATCTGACGATTTTTATTCAGGTACGAGGGCTGCAGCTTTCGGAGGAGTAACGACCATCATTGATTTTTCTACGGGGAGCCCGGAAAGGTCCATCCCTCAGGATATTCAGATCAGACTGGAAGAGGCCAGACCATCTGTTATTGATTATTCTTTTCACAGTGAGGTGCTTGGCTGGCATCCAGGAAAGGAAGAACAGTTCAGACAAGCTGTAGAACTGGGTATTACCAGTTTTAAATTCTATACCTCCTATGCAGCGACTGGTAGAAGATCTGAGTCGGGGACCCTTTACCACGCTTTTCGGGCCCTTTCGAAACTGGGAGCCCTTGCGATAGTTCATGCTGAGGATGAGCATCTTATAGAATCAATAGTAGCTTCAATGAGTACGGAGGAGAAACAAAAAATGGCTTCCCTTGCCTCAGCCAGGCCGCCCCTGTGTGAAGGTTCAGCCATCGATCAGGTGGCCTTTTTTGCCGAACAGACGGGAGCAAGGGTCCATATTGTTCACGTAAGTTCAGGACTTGGGGTCGAAAGGATCCAGTATGCCCTTGAGAGGGGTGTTCAGATAACAGGAGAAACATGTCCCCAGTATCTAATCCTTACGGAGGATGTCTATGATCGGGATGACGGACATCTTTTTTCAGCGAGTCCAGCCTTGAGGACCAGGGTTGATCAGGAATACCTTTGGGATGCACTTAAGCTGGGTTTACTTTCTTCGGTGGTCACAGATCATTGCCCCTTTACCACAGGGCAGAAGACATGGAAAGGTTCATTCATTGATCTTCCCTATGGATTGCCGGGAGTGGAGACACTCCTTCCCCTTGTTCATTCAGAAGGGGTCTGCAAGAACAGGATACCTTTGACTTCCCTGTCAGGGATCCTCTCAGAACAGACAGCCCGAATCTTCGATCTATATCCCAGAAAGGGTGTTCTAATGGTGGGATCCGATGCGGATATCGTTATTTT
>JAFGMB010000227.1 GCA_016927765.1 Synergistales bacterium | reverse complement strand
GGATTACATAAATGGCGGGACCACTCTCGAAACCCTTGGAATAGCCGACAAGACCATAGATGAAATAATAGATATGATCTCCTGATAAGGAATCACCCGGACAAGTGCCCTCTCGCATTTGATCGAACCTGCCCCTGCCCGGATTTATCTATTTGTGGCAGGGGCCCCCCTTTCTTGAAAGGAGCCCTTTCCACTCTATGAAAGGAAACAGGGATCCGGATTCCAGGATTATCCAGGATTACCGGAAAAATGAATCTGATGATCCTTCTTGTCCTTACACTTTCCATAATTTCCTGGGGGTCTGCTTTTCCTGGTATAAGGTTGCCAGTCTGTTCTATCTTTCTCCCGTCATTTCAATTATCCTTGGCTTCTATTGGCTTGATATGGTTCCCACCCTCCTGTCACTTTCCGGGAGTATGACCGATATTTCTGGTGTTTTTCCTTTTCAGAAGGCCAGCATAAGGGACTAGACCTGATCTTAATGCAGAACCTGTTTCTACTGTAAAATTTGCCCGTTAAGGATGTTATCATAATCATGTCAGTTCATAACATTTCTGGAGGTCATGCCGGTGAAGGATTATTTTGGGATCCGAAAAGGCCAGATGACCATTCTGGTGACGAACCTGGTGATTCTGTCTGTATTCTTAGTGGTCTTCATCAATAGGGCTAATTACGAATTTCTCGCCTACATCGGGGTGACCCTGTTTTTCATAATTCTCATAGCTTTTACCAACAAAAAGGTCTATTACCCGAATTTTCTTCTCTGGTCGCTTACTCTCTGGTCTTTCACCCATATGTGTGGGGGAGGCATATTTCTTGGAGGGGTCAAACTTTATGACAGGATGATCCTGGAACTGGTGGGAGAGCCATACCTGATATTCAAGTATGATCAGCTGGTACACATCATAGGTTTCGGTGCTTCCACCCTTGCCATGTACACTATCCTGAGGCCTAATCTTAGACAGGGTCATGGATGGTGGAGCCTTTCTATCGTGGTGGTCATGGCAGGTCTTGGGGTGGGGGCCCTTAACGAGATCGTGGAATTTATCACTTCTCTGTTGATAGAAGATACAGGAGTGGGCGGATATATGAATACTTCTCTTGACCTCGTGGCAGACCTTATAGGTGCCATACTTGCAGCCTTTCTCATATTTTCCAGGGAATCAAAAGGAAAGGATAGCTATCAGTGATGGAGCAGCTGGTTTCACTTTTTGCTCCTTACGGACTGGATGCTCCTGCGTTTTTCCTTTTCATCACCGCCGCTCTCCTTAGCGGTTTTTCAAAGACGGCCCTTCCAGGTGGAATAGTTCTTGTGGTGCCCATAATGGCAACCATTTTTCCCGCAAAGATTTCGGTTGGACTGACCCTTCCCATGCTGATGATGGCAGACCTCTTTTCCGCAAGGCATTACCGGAAGAATGTCAGGATAAAGCATCTTTCCTTTCTTCTTCCTTCTGCCTTTGGAGGTGTTCTTGCCGGTTATCTGCTGATGGGACGGATTGAAAGTGTTACTCTCAGGCCTCTGATAGGTATTACAGTTCTATCCATGCTGGGCATATATTTCCTGCTAAGCTTCTTCGGGCAGCCTGACTCAGGTGAGAATGAACCTGGAAAAGTAGCTTTTTCCCTTCCCGTAACTTTGATTTTCGGAGTTGTTGCGGGTTTGACCACCACTCTGGCAAACGCAGCTGCTCCTGTGATGACCCTTTATCTGATAGTCTGCAGGTTGTCCAAGAAAGATTTTATCGGTACTGCGGCATGGTTCTTCTTTATCATCAATTGGGTTAAAGTGCCTTTTTACATCAAACTTGGGCTTATAACGGGGACGAGCTTTCTGGTTGATCTGACCATGCTGCCTTTCATAATTGTGGGAGCTTTTCTGGGAATATACCTGGTCAAGTGGATATCCCAGGGTATGTTCAACCGCCTGGTCCTGATCCTCGCTTTTATCTCTTCCATCAACCTGATCCTTTAAGGTGATCTTTACGTTAAAGGATCAGGTTTTCATCTTACCGGTAGGAGGATCCTTAATCTGCGTCCTCGAGATATTCCACGCTGAGTCCGGAACCCTCGTTGACCAGCAGTTTAAGGACGTCAGGTCTTGCATAATGACCCATCACATCGAAATCAAACCTGCTCTTGGGGATCAGAGAAAGATCCAGGTCAGCCATCAGGATCTCTTCACGGTTATATACGGGTTCCACCACGTATTTGCCCAGGGGGTCGATGATGGTGCTCCCTCCTGGGCACATATGGTCAGGCTGGGATTCAAGATCCGAATAGAAAGCAAGGTCTGAAGGATACATAGCCTTATGGACGTACTGGTTGCAGGAAAGGACAAAACATCTCCCCTCCAGGGCTATATGACGGACAGTGGACTGCCATTCCTCCCTGGAATCTGCCGTGGGTGCAAGATAGATTGTAACTCCCTTCCCATAAATGGCCGTCCTTGCAAGGGGCATATAGTTTTCCCAGCAGATCAGTCCCCCCATCTTCCCGTAAGGAGTGTCCACTACGGTTAGAGTACTACCGTCTCCCTCACCCCAGATTATCCTTTCACTCCCTGTGGGCTTGAGCTTGCGATGTTTCCCGAGAAGTTTCCCATCAGGACCGAAATAAATAGTGGTGCAGTAAAGGGTGCCTCCATCCTGTTCGATGATACCCATTACCAGGAAGATCCCATGTTTTCTTGCGGCATCACCCAGGATCCTCGTAGTGTCCCCAGGGATGATAACTGAATTTTTAAAATACCGGTAAAAATCATCCCTTCCCTGGGGAGAACGGCTTCCGATGACCGTCCCAAAGGACAGGCCCCTTGGATAGGCCGGGATGAACGCTTCTGGGAAGAGGACTATCTGGGCTCCTTTTAGTGAGCATTCTTCTATCAGTCCTAATGCCTTGTCCACGGTCTTTTCCCTGTCCATGATCACCGGTGCGGCCTGTACGACCGCTACCTTTACATAGTCGTTGAGGTGGTCCATTTTACACATCCTCCATGGTGATAGATTTTATGGAACAAATATACACAAAGCATTGTACAATTAAAATCCATGGAAGATTATATTCGGAAAATTCATCATTACATTTGGAGGATCAGGGTATATGGAAGGTATTGTGAGGGCTGTATGTATTTCAAAGAGCAAGGGGACACAGAAATCTGATGTAGGTAAAGCCAACTTATTACCGGGGGTCGGTCTCG
>JAFGMB010000226.1 GCA_016927765.1 Synergistales bacterium | reverse complement strand
CTTCAAGGCCGAGATCCTTGATGATCTTCCCTGCATAGACCATGGAAGCCATCCCCCCTTCCTGGTCAGATGCCCCTCTTCCTCCTATTACATCGTCATCTTCGATCCCTTCGAAGGGATCGAAGTCCCACAAGGAAGGATCCCCTACCCCTACCGTATCGATATGAGCATCCATGGCGATAAGATGTTTTCCATTACCGATATAGCCCAGAACATTTCCCATGGGATCGATCTCCACCCTGTCAAATCCCACTTTCTCCATTTCCTCCCTGATCCTCAGAATAATCTTCTGCTCCCTACAGCTTTCGCTGGGGATAGCTATCATATCGCGAAGAAACCTGGATATAAGGGGTTTATAACTTTCAGCCTTTTGAATGACCTTATCCAAGGGCATTTCCATATACGTGTTCCTCTTTTCTTATCAGAATTGGTATTTGTAAAATCGCTAATTTTCATGGCCCCATGAAGATCAGTGAACCATTCCCATCAACCTCGGTAAGAGAAGGGGTATATCCGGAACAAAAGTGATGAGAAGAAGCACTCCCACCTCAACCAGTATGAAAGGCCATATCTCCCTGCTTATCTGCTCCAGGGTGAGTTTGCTTATGCCGCAGGCAACAAATAGACATGCTCCAACCGGAGGGGTCATGAGGGCGATATTCAGAGCAAGCACCATGATTATGCCGAAATGAAGAGGATGATATCCAAGGCTCACCGCAAGAGGATGAAGGATGGGACCAAGGATGATCAGCGCAGCGGCAATGTCCATGAACATCCCTACCAGGAGAAGAAGACCGAGGATAAGCAACATGATCACATATTTGTTTGAACTTATCCCGAGCATGAGGGCAGCGACTTTTTCAGGTATTTGCTCGATGGCAAGGACCCAACCAAGGATAGACGCTGCAGAAATAACAAGAAAAACCACCCCTGTGGTCTTGGCCATTTTAAGGAACAGGGGAACAAGATCAGATAGTGTAATATTTCTGTAGACAAAAAGTCCGAGTACCATGGCATAGGCCACAGCTACAGCAGCAGCCTCGGTAGGAGTAAATACACCTGAGAGGATGCCCCCCAGGATTATTATGGGCATCAGCAAAGCTACAATGGCATCCTTGAAACCAACAACGATCTCCCTGAAAGTAGCTCTTTTCTCCCCCACCGGGTAGTGTCTCCTTTTGGCGATCCTGGCTGTCATGATCATCAGGGCGAATCCCAGGATCAGTCCCGGCAAAAGACCTGTAAGGAACAGCCCGGCAATGGATACCTGCATGAAAGCACCATATATGACCATGATATTCGATGGCGGTATGGTGGGGCCGATGATGGAAGAAGCTGCAGTAACAGCTGCAGAAAAATCCTTGTCATAACCCTCCTCTGTCATGGCAGGGATGAGCATTGACCCGATAGCGGCAGTATCACTCACTGCTGCACCGGTGATCCCGGCGAAAAAAATGGATGCCACTATGTTGGCATGGGCAAGTCCACCCTGGAGATGCCCGACAAGGATGTTACTGAATTTGACAAGCCTGTGAGTGATGCCTGTTTTATTCATTATTTCACCCGCAAGAATAAAAAATGGCATGGCCATAAGGGTGAACATGTCAACACCAGCGAAGTATCTCTGCGGTACAAGCTGCAATACCAAGGGACTATGCATCTTCAACATGCCCAGGAGCCCTGTTACACCGAGAACAAAACCTATGGGCATGCCCACAAAGATCAGAACAAGAAAAGAGATGCTCAAAAACCCTGTCATGGAAGCTCTCCTCTCTGTTTTTTCTCCCTCATTCCCAATAAGATGAGATTTCCAACGATAAAGGAGCACATCAGAAATACAAACCTTCTTCGCGTTTTACCGCATCTACCACTTCTTCGGACATTAGTATCTCGTCGAGGTCCTTCCTTCTGATGTCAAGGACCATTTTGCATATCAGCATGATCATGGACAGCAAGGCACTTACCGGGACCGCCATCAGCCACCAGTACATAGTGGTACCAAGAGCAGTAGCCAACTGTGCCTTGCCACCTTCTGCCATTACAATGCCCCTGGAAAAAAGTATCCAGAGAAAATACAGCACCAGGCAATTGGACATAAAGATAATTGATTTCGCAAGTTTATGAGGGAGTTTTTTAATGAACATGGTAACGCCCACATGCTCATGGTTCCAGATACACAGGGAAACGGACACGAGGGCCATCCATATCATTACATACCTGGAAAGTTCCTCGCTCCATCCAAGGGGCATTCGGAGAACATACCGGAAAAATACACCGAGAAGGACTGTAGCCGTCATGATCACGGACAATATGAGGACGGGAAGCTCCAGCCCCTTCTCAAGCCTGTCGCCCACAAGCTCCGCCAGGGTAAAGATGGACCCTTTACCCCGGGGAGCTTTCTGATCAGTATCTTCCAGGTTCTCAGGTCGCCTGGGATCCATCCCAGGCAAAGTGGGCTTATGCATGTACTACTTCTGTCCGGTTACTTGTGCAACTGCTTCATCGATGGCCTTAAGGTAATTCCCTGCAAAGGCTACCCCCTCGTCACCATAATTCTCTTTAATGAATTTCATGGCCGATTCCCGTCCCATATCCCTGAAAACTGCAAGGGCTTCCGGTGAGGGGGTGTTGACTTCCATTCCTTCACTTATAAGTGTGGGAAGGCCTTTTTCGGAGGCTTCGATTATCCTGTTCAATCCCCTTCCAGCGGTAATGGCCGTCATTGCTGCCACCTGGACCACGTGTTTTTCACTGTCGGAAAGTCCCTGGTAAAAGTCGTTGTTCATTATCCAGCAGTAAGTGCCGTAAAGATGATTGGTAAGAGTAAGATATTTCTGGACCTCGTACAGTTTGCCCAGGAGGATTATGGGAATAGGATTATGCTGGCCATCTGCAACACCCGTCTGCAAAGAGGTATATACTTCCGCCCAGGCAATGGGGGTAGCTGCAGCACCATAGGTCTTCATAAGGTTCTGGTGGGAAGGAAGGGTCATCGTACGGATCTTCAGCCCCTTCATGTCATCCACTTTGGTAATAGGACGTTTACTGTTGCTCAGCTGGAAAAAGCCACCTGCTTCACCAAATCCTAGCACTTTGAAGCCTGTGACCTTAAGGATATCCTCTTTGAGGAACTCGCCGAAAGGCCCGTCAAAAACCTTCCAGGCCACGGCATAGTCCGGTATTGCAAAAGGAATGTCCAGGATCCCGTAGGATGCATAGAAAGGAGCCATGCCACCGGCGGAAGCTATGTAGCTCTGGACTACGCCCACCTTGACCTGTTCCATGGTCTCTCTTTCATTTCCCAACTGGCCTGCAGGATAGATCTCCACCTGCACCGAACCGTTAGTTCCTGCCTCGACCATGCTCTTGAAGACCGCCGCCATGGCACCAGTCGAATTCTCAAAAGGTTGCTGTGCATTCAGGTGAGAAAGTTTCAGTACCTTTGGAGCTGAAATGGCCATGGATGCTGTTAACATTAACGCCAATACCAGCAAAACAATTACTGCCCTTCTCATATTACACATCCCTATCACTCCCTTTTCATGATTTTGAAACAAACTGTTCCATGACGAAGAGTGGGTTTTCAGGAACTCTATTATTTCTCCTACCACCTCCCCCGAGAGGGCCCTCTAAAAGGGCCGCAAACCTTGATGCAGGCTTAACAGCATCTATTAAAACAGACCCGTCATCTTGTTGAATTCCTCGATCTTCTCATCGATCTTTCCGGCCATGCGATGAATATTGCCCCAGTATTCCTCTGCGTCATACCACTGTGCATTCAATTCATCAAGATCTCTCTCCTGCTGTTCTACCCATGTATAGTACTTGAGGTTGTGGATGGTCTTCTTATCATAATAAGTCAGCTCCTTCAACCAGTCGGTGCCGACCCCAACTATGTGCTGGTGATGATCGACAGCAGCATCGACTTCCCTGTACTCTCCGTATTCCTCTTCCATTTCCCTTAGACGTGAATCATAGAGCTCCATGGAGTCTGTAAAGACCGTCAGGATTATGTCCTTTTGTGTCAGTTCATAGTATTTTGCCATCTTGATGGCCATTATGACGTTGGCAGCACTGGAGATACCCATCAGTGGGAGACTGTCTATCAGATCCTGGGACACTCCCTTCTGTTTCAGGTACTCCCTTCCAGCCGCTTCATTGAACAGCCTTATCATGGCCATACTGTCAGCATCATCCACATCGATCACCATATCAGTGTTCTTTACGTTGTGGATCCACGGTACGTGTTTATCCCCTATGCCCTCTATCCGGTGGGCGCCAAAACCATTGTAAAGGAGCGTGGGACACTGAAGGGCTTCTCCAACAGCGATGCGGCTGGTGGGATAGATCTCTTTGAGGAAATCGCCGCAACCAAGGGTTCCGGCGGAACCCGATGTAAGGGTAACTCCACAGAACCTGTCTCCCTTGCCCATGACCTGTTCAAGTACCTCTTTCATGGCATTTCCCGTAACTTCATAGTGCCAGAGATGATTACCGAATTCCTCGAACTGGTTGAAGGCTACCACGTTGTCCCTGGTCCTTTTAAGTTCCCATGTCTTGTCAAAGATCTCTTTAACGTTGCTTTCGCTACCAGGTGTGGCGATAACCTCTCCTGCCACATTTGAAAGCCATTCGAAGCGCTCCCTGCTCATCCCTTCAGGGAGGATCGCTATGGATTCACAGGCCAGAAGCTGTGAATTATACGCTCCTCCCCGACAGTAATTTCCTGTGGATGGCCAGATAGCCTTCTGGGTGGTAGGATCGAACTGCCCCGTAACAAGGCGGGGTACAAGACAACCGAAAGTAGCCCCCACTTTGTGTGCACCCGTGGGGAACCATTTCCCCACAAGGGCAATGATCCTGGCATCCACACCAGTGATCTCCTTTGGAAGTTCCAGAAAGTTGACACCTCCGAAAAGACCTCCATGTTTTACTGGCTCATTTTTCCAGGTGATCCTGAAGAGGTTAATGGAATCGATATCCCAAAGACCTGTATCCTTCAGTTTTTCCTTGAACTTCTGAGGTATCAGTTCAGGATTTTTCATCTGTTCAAAGGTGGGAATGGCAATATTCCGCTCCTTTGCCCTCTGGACGGTTCGCTTAAGTTGTTCCTCATTAACAGATAGATCGATCATTGCTGAAACAGCTCCTTTTTAATAAAAAGCATATTATCGAACCTTCAATGTTCTATCAGAATCCCTGGTACAGAGGGAATTTCTGGCACAACTCGTGGACTTCTCCCCTGATCCGGGAGATAAGGGTTTCATCTCCGATATTACCTGCCACCTCATCGATCCACCCTGCCAGTATTTTCATTTCCTCTTCCCTGAATCCCCTGGTAGTGACTGCAGGAGATCCAACTCTGATTCCACTGGTAACGAAGGGACTCCTGGTCTCAAAAGGGATGGTGTTCTTGTTGACTGTGATCCCCGCAAGATCAAGGGCTTTCTCCAGATCTTTTCCTGTAACATCCCTATTGGTAAGATCCACAAGGATAAGATGATTGTCTGTGCCATCCGATACAAGACGGAATCCCTTTTCCTTAAGAGCCTCGGCAAAGGCCGCCGCATTATGTATGATCTTTGCCTGGTAATCCTTGAACTCAGGCTGAAGTGCCTCCTGGAAAGATACCGCTTTTGCAGCGATGATATGCATGAGGGGGCCTCCCTGCATTCCTGGGAATATGGCCTTGTCTATTGCCTTGGCATATTCCGCCCTGCACATGATCATTCCTCCACGAGGTCCTCTCAGGGTCTTATGTGTAGTGGTAGTAACAAAATCACAGAAAGGGATAGGATCCTTGTGAAGGCCTGCTGCTATCAGCCCTGCAATGTGAGCGATGTCGAACATAAGATATGCTCCAACCTTGTCGGCTATTTCCCTGAATTTTTCTGCATCGATCTCCCTTGGATAGGCACTTGCTCCACAGACTATCATTCGGGGTTTATGTTCCAGGGCAAGACGTTCCACCTCATCAAAATCAATGGTTTCCGTTTCTCTGCTTACTCCATATGGCACGATCCTGTAAAGTTGGCCGGAAAAGTTTACCGGGCTGCCGTGTGTAAGGTGCCCCCCATGAGACAGGTTCATGGCAAGTATAGTATCCCCTGGCTTGAGAACTGAAAAATAGACTGCCATATTAGCCTGGGAACCCGAATGGGGCTGAACATTCACATGATCGCAGCCAAACAGCTGCTTGGCCCTGTCTCTTGCCAGGTCCTCGGCCTGGTCCACCACTTCACATCCACCGTAGTATCTGTGAGCAGGATAACCCTCAGCATACTTGTTGGTAAGGACTGAACCCATGGCAGCAAGCACAGCCGGGGATACCACATTTTCAGAAGCGATAAGCTCGATGCCATTCCTCTCTCTCTCCAGTTCTGAAGCAAGGACCTTCGCAATGGCCGGGTCAAATTCTTTTAATAACTCTGATGCTTTTCCAAACATACGAACCGCTCCTCTCTTAACATTCTATCTCCATTAATTGATAACTTTCCCTTTTAGGTTTCCCCAGGGCAAGTGAGTTTAGACACTACCAGAAAGAAGTATCTCAAGTTCTTTCAGATCAGGACTCACCACAAAAGGCTCTCCCACTGCCCTTTGTGCGCTGGCAATATCCTTGAGACCGTTACCAGTAACAATGAAGGCAACTCTCTGATCTCTTGCTATTTCTCCTCTTTCTGCCATTTTCCTGAAACCGGCAAATCCTGTCACACCAGCAGGTTCTCCGAAAACTCCGGTCTCCCTTGCCAGTTCCGGGATCGCATCAAGGATATCCTGGTCGGAAACGGTTATCATGTCTCCTCTGCTCTCCCTGACAGCCCTAAGGGCCTTTGCCCAGTTTCGGGGGGCTCCCACAGAGATGCTATCTGCTATAGTGTGGGCCGCAGTGAAGGAAACCCTTGCAGAACAGGATCTTACAGCTTGATAAATGGGATCAGCGCCTTCCGCCTGTACTCCGATTATCCTTGGTATCCTGTCGATCAGTCCAAGCTGTAGAAGATCGT
>JAFGMB010000225.1 GCA_016927765.1 Synergistales bacterium | reverse complement strand
GGTTTGGGGCGGAAACGGGCTACATTTCGGGTTGGGGTGCCTATTATTTCGGTATGAATTACCCCATGCGCTTCGTTTTTTTCGGTGCTATTCTGGCACTGGCGGGTTTCATAATGCAATGGGAGGGAGAAAGAACCAGTTCGGATTTTTGGAGGAAATTACTTCTTTTTTCAACCCCCACAAGAGTAGTGGGTTATTTCTATCTTTTCATGGCCCTCTGGATAATGTCCATTTTCGGCAATTACGGTGATATTCATACATGGAGAGAAGCGACACACTCGGAACTCGCAGCCTGGTCGGTGCTTTTCGGTGCTGTGTCCATCCTGGTCATATGGCATGGGCTAAGATGGGATGACCGCATATCAAGGGGATTCGGGATCACTTTTCTTCTCATCAATCTTTATACCCGCTTCTTTGAATATTTTTGGGATAGTATGCACAAGGCAGTGTTTTTCGGTGTTCTTGCATTGACCTTCTGGTTTCTTGGAAGCCGATCAGAGAAAATATGGGGCATGAAAAACAGGAGAGATACCAGCTGAAAGCTTGCAGTGTATCTGGTTGATCCTAAAGAATCCATATCTTATGGGAGTGCATGTGAATGGATTACAGAGAACTTCTTGAAAGTACTGTTGACAGGGCTATAGAATTCCTCTCGGGCCTGAACAGGCGGCATGTCGGGGCCAGGGCTTCTGTGGAAGAATTGAGGACTCTCCTGAAAGAGGGTCTTCCAGAAGATGGGAAAGACCCACTCAAGGTGCTGGAGGAACTTTCCTACAGGGTCGAAAGGGGGTTGGTTGCAAGTGCGGGACCCCGGTATTTCGGCTTTGTAACTGGTGGAGTTGTCCCCGCGAGCCTTGGGGCAGATATCCTGACCTCTGTATGGGATCAGAACGGCATGTTCTCAGCATCATCACCAGCTGCCGGAGTAGTGGAGGAGGTGGTCTCTTCCTGGATCCTTGATCTTCTTGACCTTCCCAGGGAGACTTCCGTCGGTTTTGTCACAGGATGCCAGATGGCCAATTTTACATGCCTTGCGGCTGCGAGGCATGAGGTTCTGAGGAAAGCGGGATGGAATGTCGAAGAAAGGGGTCTTTTCGGAGCGCCGAAGATAAGCGTATTGGTAGGTGAAGAGGCCCATGCTACCGTTTTCACTGCATTGAGGATGCTGGGAATGGGGACCTCTGATATAAGAATAATTCCTTCCGACAGCCAGGGAAGGATCATACCTTCCGAGGTAGATAGTGCCTTCCAGGAAAGCAGGGGGCCGAGCATTTTATGTATCCAGGCAGGCAATGTCAATACAGGAGCCTTCGATCCGAGCCACCTGTTAATTCCCATAGCAAGGGAACATGGCGCATGGGTGCATCTGGATGGGGCTTTCGGGATATGGGGCCGTCTCTTACCTCCCCTTGCCGGGGAGACCATGGATATGGAACTGGCGGATTCCTGGGCAACAGATGCCCATAAATGGCTGAATGTGCCTTACGATTCGGGTATTGCCATGGTACGGAACGAAGCTGCTCACAGGGCATCCATGGTACTCAGGGGGCCTTACTATATCGCTGCCGGGGATGAGATACGTGACCCCTCCCACTGGGTACCGGAGTCTTCGAGAAGGGCCAGGGGGTTTGCTCTCTATGGCTGCATCAGTTCCCTCGGGAGAAAAGGATTGAAGGAAATAGTTGAGAATAACTGTCGCCAGGCAAGACTCATGGCGGATCTTCTGGAAGAGGACCCTGGGATCGAGGTGCTTAATGAAGTTGTGCTGAACCAGGTTCTGGTCAGGTTTCTGCCCAATAATTCCACTGATGTGGACAGTTTCACCCGGAAAGTCACGCGAATGATCCAGGAAGAAGGTACCTGTTGGGCTGGAGGTTCCTGCTGGAAGGGTATGGCAGTAATGAGGATATCTGTTTCCAACTGGTCAACAACAGATGAGGATATTACTATTTCGGCTCAGGCTATCAGGAGGGTCTTATCCCGATCGATCCAGTTATGACCGGTTTAAAGAGAAATATCATTTTGGTCTATAAGCATGGTAAATTAACATCCCATTATCCGGAACAGAAAAAGAGAATTGAGGTTTCCAGATAAATGATGGAAGATCTGCTTTTTCATTCGGGGTATCTTGGATTATTTGGAGTGAGCTTTTTAGCTGCCACTTTAGTTCCTCTCGGTTCAGAGATATTTGTCGCCCTTATGACTGTTTCAGGCTATGAACCCCTGCTTATTTTCACAGTCGCGACGACAGGTAATACATTGGGTTCCATTACGAATTACTATGTTGGGAAGTTGGGAAGGAACTTTTTGTTATCTCCCTATATCAATTTTGGATCTGAAAAGCTCCAGAAAGCCGAAAAAATGTACAGGAAATGGGGTGCCCCGATCTTATCCCTTGCATGGATCCCGATCGTGGGTGACCCCTTAACGGTAATAGCGGGAGTTTTTAATCTTGACTTGCCCATTTTTACCTTTTGGGTGTTTTTGGGGAAGTCCTTTCGATATTCTCTCGTCATTATGACTGCTGAGACTTTTTTACAGAGCATCTGACAGGGCTTGAAGATACCCTGGAACTGATCACAGAATTATTTTCAAAAAGGCCACTTCCATGATCCAGTAAGAATTGACCTGTTGAGTTGGTGGTTCCTGCTGGAAAGGTATGGCAGTAATGGGGGTGTCTTTTCCCAGCTACTGTAGCTGATGAAGAGATCGTCCTTTCATCGGGGGCCATTTGAAAGTGCTGAGTCAAGCCCGTGGGATCAGATCCGTGGTGCTGGAGAGGGGCTTTAACAGCCTGGGAATACAGGGGCATTTCCAGGAGCAATGATTCAGGGCCCTGGCAGCTCATCCCCACAGAAGTCCGCAATAGTGGTTGCGATCACTTCCGCACAGATAAGGACACTACGGAGGTCCACGTACTCCACTGAACCATGGAGTCCAAGCCCGGATGGCCCAAAATTAACCGCTGGTATGCCGGCATCATTCATGAGAGCAGAATCTGCCCAGCCGCTGAAACCGCAGATCCTGGGTGTTTCTCCCAGAGTCTCGTAAAAGGCTTTTTCAAGGCAACGAACAAGGGGGAGATCTTCCCTGATCTCAAGAGGGGATCTCCAGAAATACTGTTCATGATCCGCTTTGAAAAAACGGTCTTCTTTTGAAAGGTCTTCAAGTATATGGTCGATCTCTTCCCTTACCTTTTCAGGTGTTTCTCCTGGCAGTGTTCTCCTTTCGAGTTGGAGAACACACTTCCCGGGGTATGTGCTTATACCTGTGCCGCCGCTGATCAGGGCTGCATGGATCGACGCTCTGCCGAGAAGGGGGTGGGTTCTTTTGGAGAGGACCTGTTTTTCAAATTCGTCCATTCTGCTCAGGAACCCTCCTGCTTTGGCAATGGCATCGATACCTTCCTCCGGCCTGCTGCCATGGGCAGCTTTTCCATGAAAAACGATCCTGTTCCATGTAAAGCCCTTATGGGCAAGGATAAGACCCAGAGCCGTGGGCTCACAGATGATAGCTCCATCCGCACTGATCTCTTTTACCAGGGCTTCTGTGCCGATACTCCTGTATTCTTCGTCGGCCACAAAGGCTGCCACAACATCCCCCTTCAAGGGACACTTTTCTTTTACGACAGCTCTTAACGCAGCCAGTATGGAAGAGATCCCTCCCTTCATGTCCAGGCTGCCTCTCCCATAGACCTTGCCTTCCCTCACCACAGGGTCAAAGGGGTCTATTTCCATGTTCAGGGTATCTACAGTATCGGAATGACCGTTCAGAAGAAGAGTTTTCCCACCTCCTGACCCCCTGAGGATGCCGGTGACATTCACCCTGTTATTCCCCAGGTCACTTATCTTTACTTTCATTCCCAATTCCTCAAGGACCGAGGCAAGGAAGATGGAAATATCCGTTTCTCCGGGGGCACCGGTTTCCAGTTCTGGATTGACTGAATTGATCCGGATAAGATCCTGAAGATCCTGGAGTGTTCTCGAGGGATCTATGTTAAACCTGGAAGAAGCCATTGATAGACCTCCAAAGGATATTTCCTCTAATCATAACAGTTCTCCCGTGAACGTCTATTCCTTCCTTTCTATCCGACCATGGATGGAAGTAATGAAAAGGGGACAGCCCTCTACCGGAAAACTGTCCCCTTGCCCCTTCACCTGATCGGTTTAAGCTTATGATCCCGGAATTACAGGATCCTGCGTTTACGTAGTTTCTTTCAAAAGATCAGTCACTTTCAGTCACTTACAGTAGAGACCTCTTCAGGCTCTGACCCTTTTGCTTTTGCCATCTTCCACAGGCCCAGTGTAAACAGGGCTACCCCGTGAAGTATGAAGAAACCCCAGCTGATGGTCCCGTAGCCCTTGGCGATAAGGCCGATCAGCCCATAAGATGATATTGCGAGGCCCACTGCTCCCATGGCTGCCCCGATGGCTCCTCGATGGGTCCTCGAAAGCCCTTTGCCATTCCTGTCGATCAGCCAGCTGTTGACCCTCTCGTTAACCGCATGGATGAATCCTGCACCTGTCTCTATCATGGTTCCGAAAAGGACGACCATGTAGATCGGCAGCAGCCAGGGACTTATCTCTTTAAGGATGAAATAGGATGGAACCTCCGTGCTGAGGATATCGGGATAGAAACCTAGGGTCACGAGATAGATGAAAAGACCGGGAAGCATGGTTATCACAGCAGTACATACACCTGAGATCACCGCTTCCTTCCTGCTTCTGATATAGTTCAGTGCGAAGAGAACTGCAGGAAATGTCCCCAGGTTGTAGAAAGCGTATTTGAAACCTCCAAGGGCCCAACCGGGTTTCACTTCTCCCAGAGATAGGGTCTGGGAGATCTGGCCTCCCACTTTACTGAGTCCCACAAGGAGGAAAGCAAAGAATACTGCGTAGAGAAGATAGGACCACCATGACATGAATATTTCCAGGACCCTTGTGCCCCAATAGGTGAGAAGGGCGATGCCAAGCAGGAAGAGTCCTGCTCCGGCCATGGAAGGCAGGCCGAAGGATTCAAGGAAGATGGCTCCTGATGTAGCGGCTACAACGGCGAGGACAAGCAGGAGTAACACGATGTAGCATATCTC
>JAFGMB010000224.1 GCA_016927765.1 Synergistales bacterium | reverse complement strand
GGTGGCGGAACTGGTAGACGCGCTAGACTAAGGATCTAGTGGCCACTTACGGCTGTGGGAGTTCGAGTCTCCCCCTCCGCACCAAGATAACAGAGGGAACGCCTAGGCGTTCCCTTTTTTTATCCTTCCAATCCTTCTTCGTTGATCAACGTTAATTCTTTGTAATCATATGCTTTACGTTATAATCAGACATAATTCTGTTATAGCCCTTTAACCCCATCAGGGAGGATCTTTATGATTATGTACAGGGGTAACAGCCTTGAAAAACTGTTCAAACCTCGTAATGTGGCAATTTATGGAGATACATCGGCTCACGGCAAGATCTTCAAAAGGTGTCTTTTGTTTCTCCAGGCTTCAGCCTTTACAGGGAATATTTACCCTGTGACGGAGGAATACAGCGAGATAAATGGCCTCAAGTGTTTTCGGGATATATCATCCCTTCCCGATGCCCCAGATGTTATATTGATCGACTCGACACCTTCCCATATCCCGGATATTGTAAGACAAGCAGGAGCAAAGGGAATTCCCTACGGGATAATCTTCTCTCCTGGACAGGATGGTTTAATTAAGGAAAAAATATCTGCTGAACTGAGAGGATCCGGGATCAGGATACTCGGACCAAATTCCCAGGGATTATTGAATATTTCGTGCGGTATACCTCTTACATATTCAATCTCTCTGCCATTACTACCTGAACCAGGCTCTCATGTTGCCCTGGTATCCCAAAGCAGTTCTCTAGGTTTTGCCTGTTTTACATCCGCAAGAGAAAAAGGAGTTAAATTCAGTTATCTTGTAACAACTGGAGATCAGGTTGATATTGATGATCTGGAAGTTGCCGGGGTTTTACTTGGAGACAAAGAAATTGACCTGATAATCCTTTATTTGGAAGATATCACGGATGGTAAGAGATTACTTTCCTTTTTCCGAAGGGCGAGAGAAAAAGATGTCACTGTGGCTGTTCTTAAGGCAGCCTGTTATGGAACTTCAGCATTTTCTTCGAAATATCAGTTTTCAGGTTTTATAGATGAGGAACAAATATGGGAAGCTGCTCTGAGGCAACATGGGGTGATAAGACTCCGGGATGTTGATGAGATTTCCGACCTGGCTGCCCTTTTCTCCCTCAGACACCCACCCAGGGGGCCAAGAGTCGGAGTTATTTCCTCTTCTCGCGGAGCCGGGATTCTAATGGCTGATCATTGCAGATCTCACCACCTTGAAATTCCTGAGCTCTCCTTGGCTACTCAACAAAAGCTCAAGGAGCTTCTGCCTTCTCATGGATATCATAATAACCCTGTCAATCTGACATCAATGATATTGGAAGAACCTGATCTCTTCAGAGCTACTCTCGAAATACTCCTTGATGAAGAAGAACTTGACGTTGTTATCCCTGTGGTTACTACCTCAAGCATAGATCTTGCTGAAACTGTTGCCAAAAATATCATGTCATCCTACCAGGCAATGGAAAAATCCCTGATCTGCTGCTGGATCTCAAAAGGGAACGATCTTGATCCAAGCATATCTCTCCTGAAAGAATCAGACATACCTGTCTTTGACAACTTTGAAGCATGTGCGGCTGCACTTTCCCAGATGGTTCAATGGTCATGTTCCTGCCCTTATGAGGACAAAAGTCAAATGCCCTCCTTCAGAAAGGTAAACGAAGAACTCAAGACAGAGTTCACCGAATATGATGCAAAGAAACTTCTCAATAATTACGGTATCAATGTCACCAGGGAGGAGTTATGTAACAACCTGTCAGAGGCAATAGAGGCGGCAGAGACTATCGGTTATCCTGTGGCGCTAAAAGTCATGTCACCGGACATATTGCGTAAGACCCAGGCCAGGGTGATCGCTTTGAATCTTAAGGATTCAGAAGAGGTCAGAAATGCTTATGGCAGAACTCTTGAGAGAGCTGCAAAATCGAATCCAGAAGCCAGAATATCAGGAGTAGTGGTTCAGGAAATGTTGAACCAGGGTCTGGAATGCATGATCTGCGCAAGGAGACACCCTGTTTTTGGACCTGTGGTAAGTGTTGGTCTGGGTGGTATTTATGTGGAGTTCCTGAATGACCGTTCCACAAAACTGGCACCTGTTTCCATGAACTCGGCAATGGATATGATCAGAATACTCAATGGTTACCCACTCATCAAGGGGGTCTGGGGCTCCCAGAGCTATAATGTTGAATCACTGGCGTCCATGGTCTCCCTGGTATCGAACATTATACACGTTGAAGAGGACATTCAGGAGATCAATATAGACCCGGTATTTGTAAGAATAACTGATTCGGTTGTAGTCGATGCATTCATCATCAGGAGGTAGAAATAAATGTCCCACAGTATTCTGTTAATCTTGCTGGGCTATTTACTGGGTTCCATGCCATGGGGCTATCTTATATTCAGATTGATAAAAGGTGATGATATAAGGAATTACGGTTCAGGAAATATCGGAGCTACTAATGTTGGACGTTTCCTGGGTAAGAAGTGGGCTGTCCTTGTGGCTGTGGCAGATATGTTCAAAGGCTCAGTAGGTCTTATTGTTGCATATATTTCTGGAGTTAGGGATCCCTGGATAATTTCAATTATTGGGATCGCAGCGGTATTAGGGCATAATTTCCCTGTATGGTTAGGCTTTAAGGGAGGGAAAGGTGTATCTACAACGTATGGTGTGGTGATATTTTATTTTCCTCCTCTTTCGTTCGTGGTGGCAGCACTGGGTGGCATTACCTGGTTCATAGTCTTAAAATTATCCAGATATGTTTCCGTAGCATCTCTTTTATCACTCTTTTCCCTGCCCCTCTGGTGTTTTGCCTTTAAGCTCAATCCGGCATATTTTCTTGCTTGTCTCTTCCTTGCGGTTTTATCTAGCTGGAGGCATCGCTCGAATTTGCTTAACATCCGTGCAGGTACTGAGCGTAAGATCGGAGAAGGTTAAAATTCATTCCATGGGTCTGAAATTCTTATTCCAGGCACCCTCCTTCTTGACGAATACTGACCAAACAAATAAAATGAGAAGGTCACTTGTCAGCAAAGGAGGAAACTAAATGTCCAGTCTCACTCAACTGATAGAGTCATACATTAATGAACTCTTCGAGGAGGAAAGAACTGAAGATTCCGTTTTTCTGCGAAGGAAGGATCTGGCGGAATCTTTTGGATGTGTTCCCAGCCAGATAAATTATGTCCTTAGAAGCAGATTTACGCCGGAAAGAGGATATCTTGTCGAAAGCCAGAGAGGTGGACACGGGTACATCAGGATCCTCAAGATCTGTTCGAGTACACCTCAGGATAGAGTAAACCATATCGAATCTATTGTGGGAGATTCTTTGAATGACCAGGAAGCGAGAAGACTTCTTTCAGTTCTCCAGGAAAGAGGACTGGTTTCATCGAGAGAGAGGCTTGTTATTGAAGTTGCCCTACGTTTTTGTGATGAAGTGGGTTCTTCGGTTTTTGACATATCTCCATATAAAAGGAACGTTCTGCAGGCAGAACTCCTGAAACGCATGCTCAGGGGGCTTGCCCTTTCATAGGCAGGGCTCCTTTTGCCAGGAGAGGTTTCCAAAGATATCTGTTTCCAGGGTCTTTACTGTTTATATTCCTTATAGGTCCCTTTTAGGACTAAAAAAGCCCTCAGCAGTTAGTTGATGCAGGTATTATTTATGTGGGTTGAATGGTTTTCACTCCTTTTTGACCTTTTGGTTCTTGATCCTGTGCGTATTCTTTCATGATCTTTCGGGCAGTTGCGGAATCTCATCATTTCGAAGCACGCTTCTCCGCAAAGCACACCAGGGTTTTATAGCATCAAAAAACCTGGGGAGGGCTTTATAAATTGTGACGATCAGGTTGTCTATATAATTTCATCTCCGGCCAGTCTTTCGATCTGATCTAAAAGGAAAGGTCTTTTTCCGTTCTTGAGATCGGGAAAGAGAGGATAGAACCACCGGGAGATCCATGGAAAGAAGAAGTAGAACATATAAGAAAGAGATCCTTCTTTTGTAAAGGGAAAGATCTTTTGCCTGAAACAAGAAGATTCGTTTCTTGTGAACGAAAGGAGCCGAAGCAATAATATGTGGCAATTTTTTACAGAGAGAGGGAAAAAGGTCATCCAGCTTGCTCACCGTGAGGCTTTAAGGTTAGGGCATGATGTGATAGGCACTGAACATATATTGATGGGACTGATTGCAGAGGGCGAGGGGGTTGCGGTCCAGGTACTCCAAAATCTTGGTCTGGATCTTGATGAGCTCAGGTCCCGTATAGAAGAAAAAGTGGGGACAAAACCTTCCAAAATACGTCCCGTTGATCTTCCGTTGAGCCCAAGAGCCAAAAGAGTGCTTGACCTGGCTATTGGTGAAGCAAGAAATATGAAAGTAAATTATGTCGGAACAGAACACATTCTCCTAGGTCTCATTGCTGAGGGAGAAGGCGTAGCAGCCCAGGTCCTTTCTTTCTATGGGATCGACCTGGAAGCTGTTAGAGAAGAGCTGGGCAAATTCATCTCAAATAACGACAAAGACCTGGAGTCTTTCTCCAGAACAGGTAGTTCAGCAAAGAAAGCAACACGTACGAAAACTCCTGGATTAGACCAATTGGGTATAGATCTTACCGAGATGGCCAGAAAAAGAGAACTGGATCCTGTCATAGGAAGAGAAAAGGAGATTAAGAGGCTTATCCAGATCCTTTCCAGAAGAACCAAGAACAATCCTGTGCTGATAGGTGATCCCGGGGTCGGGAAAACGGCCATAGTTGAAGGGCTTGCCCAGAAAGTATCTGCCAGTGATGTGCCTGAACCTCTTCAGGGCAAACGGGTGGTTCAGTTGAACATGGGAAATCTTGTTGCCGGTACTAAATACCGGGGTGAATTTGAGGAGAGAATGAGAAAGCTTGTAAAGGAATTGAAAGATTCCAGGGATGTAATTATTTTCATCGATGAAATTCACACTATCGTTGGGGCAGGAGGTGCAGAAGGAGCCGTGGATGCTGCCAACATACTGAAGCCCTCTCTGGCCAGGGGTGAATTTCAGGTAGTCGGAGCTACGACCATGAATGAATACAGAAAGCATATAGAAAAAGATGCTGCCTTGGAAAGACGATTTCAACCTGTAATGGTTGATGAGCCTACAGTGGAGGACTCTATAGAGATACTCAGGGGTTTAAGAGATAGATACGAAGCTCATCACAGGGTGAAAATAACCGATGATGCCTTGGAAGCGGCGGCTAAACTATCAGCCAGGTATATCAGCGATCGTTTCCTTCCGGATAAAAGTATCGATGTAATTGATGAGGCTGCGGCAAGATCAAGACTCCAAACCATGGAACTTCCCCCGGAACTTAAGGAGCAGGAAAGAAAACTTTCACAGATATGTAAAGAAAAAGAGGCTGCTGTGGATTCCCAGGAGTTTGAAAAAGCAGCCAGGTTAAGAGATGAAGAAAGACAACTTGCGGAGAAGCTAGAAGAAATGCGCAAGGACTGGCATTCCAATCGCGATATTGCAGAACCTGTCGTATCTTCAAGGGAGATCGCCAGCATTATTTCAGAATGGACCGGTATCCCGGTAGTCCATCTTACCGAGGAGGAAAGCAAGAGACTTCTCCGTATGGAATCCGAGATCCATAAGAGACTTGTAAGCCAGGAAGAAGCTGTGACCTCGGTGGCCAGGGCCATCAGAAGGACGCGAAGCGGTTTGAAGGATCCTAACAGGCCCATAGGCAGTTTCCTTTTTCTGGGTCCTACGGGTGTAGGTAAAACTGAACTTGCACGAAGACTGGCCGAGTTCCTCTTTGGCAGTCAGGATGCTATTGTACGCATGGACATGAGCGAATACATGGAGAGACATGAAGTATCCAAGCTCATTGGTGCTCCCCCCGGTTACGTTGGTTATGAGGAAGGCGGAAAACTAACCGAAGCAGTTAGAAGAAGGCCCTATTCTGTTGTTTTATTTGATGAAATAGAGAAAGCCCACCCGGATATATTCAATATCCTGCTTCAGATAATGGAAGATGGACGATTGACTGACGGACAGGGTCATATTGTTGATTTCCGCAATTCTGTCATCATTATGACGAGTAATGTCGGGGCCAAAGATATTTTCAAGAGCAGATCGCTTGGATTTTCTGACAGTACCGGAGACACTCTCAATTGGGAGAAGATGCATACCAGCATAATGGAAGCGGTCAGAAAGACTTTCAGGCCCGAATTCATCAACAGGATAGATGAACTGGTGGTTTTCAGGAGCCTGACCAGAGATAACATGATCACCATTCTGGACCTCATGATGTCAGAAGTGACGGAAAGATTGAAGGATCAGCACATACAACTGGTTGTATCTCAGCAGGCAAAGGAATTGATCCTTGAAAAAGGTTTTGATCCCAAGTTCGGTGCAAGGCCTCTGCGCAGGACCATTCAACAGATGGTAGAGGATAAACTGGCAGACCTTATATTGGAAGGAGCTCTCGAGGAAGGTACCAGGATCTGTGTAAATACTTCGGGAAAAGATCTGACTTTTTCCGATCTTGGGAAATTAGACAAAAATGGGAAGCCTGATGCAATTCAATAACGATACTGGTAAAGAATTATTTTCCAGGAAAGCTGTAACAGCTTTCCTGGTTTTTCTTTTCTTTGCTTTCCTGTTGACAAATCCTGGTCATTCCCAGGAGAAGGGTATCGAACCTGAAGGATCACATGACCATGGATCAGAAGCTTCATTATATCCAGATGGTCATGGCTTGAAATTATCAGAAATTTCTTCGGAA
Source organism: Synergistales bacterium (assembly GCA_016927765.1). Classification (GTDB taxonomy): domain Bacteria; phylum Synergistota; class Synergistia; order Synergistales; family JAFGMB01; genus JAFGMB01. The sequence goes on along the minus strand of JAFGMB010000224.1, from coordinate 3,311 downwards.
TCACTCCTGTTTGATATTCCTGATCAGAGTACTGAAAATGAGTCTATTTTCAATGCAGATAGGACGGATCTGATTCTTTTGTCCATGGCAGCCGAAAAAAGAGGACTCCATCTCGGGCTGGATTTCAGAAATGAGCTTGAATGGCAAAGGATCAATCTGCTTGCTGTTTATTATTTAAGACAGATCTCAAGAGATTGGAATATGTCCCAGAAACGACTTAGGGAATTCTACGATCATAATCTGGAAAGATACATTACCCCTGAATCTGTCAGAATAAGGCATATCCTGGTTCACGAGAGTAATATTGCATATACTGTCCTTCTTCGGTTAATGTCTGGAGAACCTTTTAGTTCTCTTGCAGAAGATTACAGTAAAGATCTCTCCACTGCCCTTGATGATGGTTACCTGGGCTGGTTTTGGAAGGGCCAGCTTCCCAAATACATGGAGGAAAAGATCTTTCAGCTCGAACCCGAATGTTTCACAGGGCCTCTTGAATCGTCCTACGGTTTTCACATCATTCAATGTATTGAGAAAAGACCTGCCCTTCAGCTGACATATCCTGAGGTTTCCCATGAGGTCTACGAAGACCTGATAGAGTATTATGTGGAGGAAGAAATAAGATCTCTGGACAGTATCTTTGTCCTGCCTGGTTCAATAGACAAGTGAAGGTTCCCGGTTTTCAACAGACATTCAAAAAATAACGGAGGTTTTTAAATGACGGATACACTTATTGAAGGCAAAAAGGTTTCACCTTTCCCAAATTGGATGAAGATATTCTCTGCTGTCATAGGTTTTGGACTGGTCTCCTATGGGGCATCCACCTTTTTTTCGGGTAGCATGCACAAGCTTCAGCAGACTCTTCCCTATACTCTTATCGGACTTGGATGTCTTTTCGTTTCAGGTTTCCGGAAACTGATATATATCACAGAAGAAGGATTGGTAAAGGAATATAGAACATGGGGAAGCAAAGGCAAAGATATCGTGTCCTGGAACGAAATCAGTCAGATCTTCCTCAAGGAAAAAGAACAGGAACTTATATCGACTTTTTGTAAAGACAAAAAAACCATCACCATGATCATGGATATCAAGGAAAAGGAAAGATTTCTTGCAGTTATTGACCGAAATCTCGGGGATATTCCCAGAAAATGGGTTGCTTAGTTATCCCTGATCACATCTTTTCCTCTACTGACCGGATCTTTCCTGAGATGGTAAGTTCTCTGTCGCGACGATCATCTATCCTGATGCTGGTGGCCACTCTCATTGCCCCCATGGAAAAGGGGATCTCATGTGCTGCTCTAAGGGCTTGAAGCACCTCGTCAAGCTCCCCTTCGAGAATAGTGCCCATGGGTGTAAGCATTACCTGAAGATCAAAGGACCTCAAGGTATTCTCGACAGATGCCACATAGCGACTCAGGCCTCCAGGGCCTCCGGTAAAAGGGACTACCACTATTTCCGCAACAACTTTTGACATTGTTTTTCACACCTTTATTAACTATATTTATTCCTCGAAGAAGATCAGTCCATAGGGAAGCGATCTTTCCTGACCACCTGGTAAAAGATTGACAACATGATCGAGCCACTGGATCTGGGAGGACCCACCTCCATCTAGGTTCAGCCCATAGGTCATACCAAGATGGTCCAGGAGGATCTGGGCCTCCATTAATGTTATACCGCTACTGTGCCATGAATTGCGGCCATCCACCACAATAAACCAGGTTCTTGCCCCATCGAAGCCCACAAGCGTCCTTGGATGTCTCAGATCCGTGATACGGGATGACAGACCTTCATTATTCTGCAATGGATTTCGGTCGTTAAGAAGTAAAGGGCCCCCTTGGACAAGCAATTCCACATTTTCAAGTTGACTGTCGAAAAATTCTGTCCTGATAGATACAGGCATCCCTTTTCTGAGGGTACTGACCTGTTTTTCAGGAAAACCCCTAAGCACGATAAGTTGATCTTCTGTATCCATTAAATGGTTGGATCCCGATGAAGACCGGATATGTGCCACTCTCCCTGATGAAAGAAGTATCTCTGTGCTATTAGGTGGTATCCCTTTCGCAAATCGTCCCATAGAGGGGGTGAAAAGGGCAGCTCCGTTCATTCTTGGAGGGTTGTTATAATCAGTCAAGACAATTTTCCCATCTTTGCCCCAGTGTAAGGTGGATCTGAAAGTGCCGTTGCCGAAATGGATATTGCCCCTTTTGTCCCATCCGACTGCTGAGCGGTTGATTATTGGTGTACCGAGGAATTCTCCGCCGGAGATCAATGAGCCTACAGGTTTGTCCTTGTAAAAATATCCACCATTGACTCCAGCTACTCCGTTTGTCCCGGCTGTAAGGGCTGATAAGGGTAATGTAGAGGTTCCAAGTGAAGGGGCTGTTACTATGGAAGGAATGACCTCACGCTCATTAGTGACAATCGAAGCCCAGAAAAGGGCTCTTGTGGATGATTTCCCTACAGGAACTATCAAACCCCTAAAATCACTGGAAAGTGAAGAGAGTTGATTCCAGGCTTCCCCATAATGGGTAAATGGACCTATATTGACCGTGAAAGAACAAATATTGTCAACAATAAAGACTTTCATGCCAAGGGAAGCAAATTTAGAAGCAAACCGCTCTGCTTCGGTCCTTTCTGAAGAAGAAAAGATCTTAACAGCCCAGGCACCAGGTGGTGTCCCAACTCCCTGTCGATGAATTATGAGCTTAAGGACTCCACTTCCTATCTCTTCATGCCAGGTCATACTGACAAGGCAGGAACTGATCCAATCCTGTAATTCTGAAAGGTCATTATCTTCAAGGTCTTCATCCGGGCCGGAAAGAAAATCCGAAGGAGCTGGAGGATCTATTCTTTTTGCCAGGGAATGATATGGTGCAATGTACGCAGGGAGATCATTCTCGCTTTCCTGGTAAACCCAGGAAGCAAGGCCGGATTCATGTTCCCATCCCATGGCCTTTAGTGCGAACATCAATGCTTCCGCCCTTGTGGCTTTCAAATCGGGATGAAATCTTTCAGAGGGATAGATCAGTCCAAGTGCCCGGGCAGTTTCTATATAGCTACTGTGAAGGTGGGATTCAGGTACATCAGAAAAAGTTCTTTCACCTGTCCAGGGGGGGATATTTAAGGTATCAAGGATATATTTCACCATTTCACCACGGGAAACGGATTCAGCACATATTGCAGGAAAGGAGAAAAGCACTATTATTGAAGCGATCAGCAAATTCCTGAGAGAAATAATGCTCGTTGATCTCATTGGGGGACTCCTTTATCTGGGGCTTTGATTGGAATGATACATGAAAATCCCCTCTATGAAT
>JAFGMB010000031.1 GCA_016927765.1 Synergistales bacterium | reverse complement strand
TTTCCAGTTTCGGCAATCCGATCTCACTTTTCATCTGCTCCATGAGGTTAACTATCCGTTTGATCTCATCATGGGCAAGCTCTAGAGCATCAACAAGCAATGATTCAGACACTTCATTCGCTCCTGCCTCAACCATGGTTATACCGTCAGCATGACCGGCTACAACCAGATCGAGACTGCTCATTTGCATCATATCCTCTGTCGGATTAACTACAAGGTCCCCTTCGATAGATCCTATTCTTACAGCCCCCACGGGGCCTCCCCATGGGATATCAGACAGATGCAGCGCTGCAGATGCTGCATTGATACCCAGAACGTTAGGGGGATTCTTCTGGTCTACCGAAAGTACAGTGGAAACCACATGTACCTCATTCCTCATCCAGTCCTCGAAAAGGGATCTGATGGAACGATCGATTATTCTTGCACTGAGAATGGCAGTTTCAGACGGTCGTCCTTCACGTTTGATAAACCCCCCTGGGATCTTACCTGCGGAATAAAATCTTTCTTCGAAATCAACAAGAAGGGGGAAGAAATCTATCCCCTCCCTGGCGCTATCGGTCATGCAGGCAGTTGTGAGAATGACAGTTTCTCCATGGGTACAAAGAACAGATCCATTAGCCTGTTTTGCGATCCGGCCGGTCTCGAAAGTGAGATCCTGTTCGCCGATTTGAATTGAATATTTTTTGATCATATTTCATTTTCCTCCTCTATTTTCATTCCAGTCCTCTTATTGTTCATAGAATAACACAGTATCCAAAAAAAAGGCGAGGGCCATTAAAGCCCTCGCTCCAATAATTGTATTCTCATCCCATTAATGTCTAAGTCCCAGTCTCTCTATCAGGGTCTTATATCTGTTGAAGTCCTTATTACGAAGGTAGCGAAGGAGTTTTCTCCTGCTTCCGACCATCTTCAGTAGACCTCTTCTTGAATGGAAATCCTTTTTGTGGATCTTCAGGTGTTCGGTAAGTTCTCTTATCCTTTGAGTCAACATGGCAACCTGTACTTCCACTGAACCCGTATCCGAAGTATGGGTCCTGAAGTCAGCAATGAGAGATTGTTTCTTTTCCTTGTCCAACATCGGTTATCACCTCTGAAAAAAATCCCTTAACCAAGAAAGGCTATAAAGCCAGACCTAGTAAAGGGTCTTAGGAATATTAACATTATAAACCTTATATGGCAAGCACTGAAGAACTTACCACAACTGGTTCTATTTAGCAGTATGTCTGTGCGAAAGATTAGAGGTTTAACGGGTCTCGACATAATATATAAATTGTGATTTAATAAAAAAGTAACATAATGGTTAATTGATCCCCTCAGAACCACAGGAGGTGAGAAGAATTGAGATTACTTATCATAGATACCGAAAAAACATATCTTGAAGTGGTCAGGCAGGAATTTGAAGCCAATGGTGTCACTGCAGAGACGGTCCATGATATAGAAGAAGGCCTTTTAAGAGCATTCCATGAAGATTATGACTGTATAGTACTTGACATTCTGTTCCCAGGGATAGACGGATTTCAGCTTGTTGAGAATCTTCGAAACCAGATGAATGAAACACCTGTCATCATTACAACTTCAAAAGACACTATCGAAGATCGTGTACAGGGATTAGATAGAGGTGCCGACGACTATATCATCAAGCCCTATGATTTCAGGGAACTTTTAGCCAGGGTCAGAGCAGTTTCACGGAGATATTTCGGAAAGAGACGGCCCCTTATGAAGTGTGGGGACCTCACTCTTGAACCTGTATCGAGAGAATGTCATGTAAACGACAAGCTTATACCCTTGAGACGAAGGGAGTTTGATATCCTTGAGCTTCTCCTGAAACACGAAAACCAGGTTTTTTCAAGAGAACGGATAATTTCTCATGTCTGGCAAAAGGAATATGATGGGACCAGCAACGTGGTGGACGTTCATATCAAATATCTCAGAGATAAACTAAGGGCACACAACTACGATCGGATAATTGTTACTGTCAGGGGAGTAGGATATAAAGTAGCGTGTCCTGACTGGCATTAGGAATTCTGCACCATTTCCGGAAAGATCAGGGGGCAGGCTTTAACCTGCCCCCCGGGGACGGTTGGATTTAAAGGGACATGGAGATAAAGAAGGTCCTCCCTTCCCTGGAAAGAAGCATTACTATGGCCTTCATATCATTTTTCCTGATCCTGTTCCATTCACCAGGGTCATTCATTTTTATGCCGTTTATCTCAATAATTACATCACCTTCCTGAAGGCCTGCCCTGGCAGCAATTGAACCTTGTTCAACGCTCGTTATCACTACTCCTTCTTCCGATTGGATAGCATATTTTTCCCTGAGCTCAGGGGTGATCCTGCTTATCTCTATGCCGATCCTTGTTATTCCTAGAGAATCCATGGTTCCCATTTCACCTGAAGCAGAATCAATTTCACTCAGTACTGCTTCAACCTGTATAACCTGTCCATCCCTTATCAGTGTCAATTTCACTGTGTCTCCGGCCATGGACTTTCTGATCTGATAAACAAAATCCCTGTGATCTGAAATCTCCTGACCATCAACTTCAGTTACAACATCTCCTCTTCTCAGCCCCGCCTTTTCGGCAGGGGAACCCTGAACAACATCACTGATCACTGCACCATTATCACTTTCGAGGTCATAGGCCTCTACAAATTCAGAGGTGAGTGGCTGGACATAAACACCAAGCCATCCTCGTCTGACTTTTCCGTAATTCACTAGATCATCCATGACATCCTTGGCCATATTCACAGGAATAGCGAAGCCAATTCCCTGGGCATAGGGAATTATAGCGCTGTTGATTCCAATGACCTGACCCTCCAGATCAAGGAGGGGACCTCCACTATTTCCAGGATTTATAGCTGCATCTGTCTGCAGAAAACCGTCAAAATTTACGTTCCCAGCATGGATGCTCCTGTTCTTGGCGGACAAAACACCAGCGGTAACTGTATGCTCCAGACCAAAGGGATTACCAATAGCAACGACCCATTCGCCCACTTCCAGAAGATCTGAATCTCCCAGATCAAGGAAAGGGAAATCCTTGCCTTCTATCTTTATAACAGCCAGATCAAAAGTGGGGTCTTTTCCCAGAACCTGAGCTTCATAAATCTTGCCATTGGAAAGAGTAACCTCTATCTTATCTGCATTCTCTACAACATGATTATTTGTCAGTATCTTCCCGTCAGAAGACACTATGAAACCGGATCCCCTGCCTTTCATTGGAATAGTGCGATTGAATTTCTTGAATTCTTCCCCGAAGAATTCCCTAAAGAAAGGATCGTCGGGAAAAGGGGTGAATGATCGTGTCACAAGGGTTTCCACATCAATATTCACAACTGCAGGTGATGATTCCCGGGCTATCTTAGCGATCGGGTTATCAGTGTAAATGTCCTGTGCACTTCCCTTAAGGACAGGTATAAGCATCAGGCCAAGACAGACTATAATCGCGGGTATTGCTGAAAAGATCCGGGGTTTTTTCAGATTTAACATTTAGATTCACCTCCATACAATTTTCAGGAGAAGTTTACCGCTCTGCATCATACTGTGTCATCGTCATTTTTACCGAAACAGATTCCCCTATATTTACCGGAAAGACATCAACAGCCTTACCCCGGTTAACTGCTATGGAAAGGAACCCCCAACTATCCTCAAGGACCATTGGGGATCCTAAAGGGACTTCGGCAAATGTCCCCACTATGGGAAGCACCTGGTCTTGCAAAGCACCGTGTAAGAACCGGGCATTTCCTTTCCAGCCCACGTCCCAGGGGATATTGGTTCTTATACTTCCGAACTGATCGATATGGACCACAGTCCCATAATTAACACTATCCTTTTCAAATGAAGGCATTGCAGGAAAAGAGACCAGGTCTGCAAGCCTCATCGGATCGTATTTTGAAGTTGGATCTACCATTGCCAACAGGGTTACCACTATAGGTATCATGATGTCTCTTGCATGGAAAGTTTGTGAGATACGGGATTGGTGAAATTGGGTTTCCGGACAGCTCCAGCAATTGATGATCCCGCCCAACTCAGATGATGCCGGGATTAACAGTCCATTATCGGGGCCTACCAGAAAATCTCCTCTCATGGTTTCCAGAATTAGGATCTTCCGTGCAGTTCCGACTCCAGGATCGACTACAGCAAGGTGAACACCAATTGGAAAGAACGGAAGAGCGCCTCTCAATAACCATCCCCCACTGATAATATTAAAGGGCTCTATTTCATGAGAAATATCGATTACAGGCAGATCCACGTCATTCTTTAAAAGAAGGCCCTTACAAACTGATACTGTTTCGTCTTTCAGTCCGAAATCTGAAAGAAAAGAAATACAGTGAAGATCCTGTATCATGGATGCACCTCCTTATGATCCCTGGAGAAATTAAAATGCCCTGGCCTTATACGCAAAGAGATTGGCCAGGGCGAAAAACGTACATTATACACTAATGCAAAATTCCAGAGCTTTTCCGAATGATCATCTGCTCAACTTGACCCCGAGCTTTTCAAGCATATCCTTTGTCATTGCGTCAAGATCGTATTGTGGACAAAAGCCCCATTCCTCCATGGCCGCAGTAACATCAAGTGAATTCGGCCATGATTCAGCGATTTGCTGGCGCACAGGATCAACATTATAGGTGAGCACAAAGTCAGGTAAATATTTTCGGATGGAAAGGGCAATATCTTCAGGTTCAAAACTCATGGAAGAAATGTTATAGGCATTTCTGTTAACAAGTCTTGCAGGGTCTGCCTCAAGAAGTGTCACTACTGCTTCCAGGGCATCAGGCATATACATCATATCCATATATGTCCCCCTTTTGATGAAACAGGAATAAGACCTCTTTTGTAAAGCTTCATAATAAATATGAACAGCATAATCCGTAGTCCCTCCTCCTGGAAGGGTATCATAAGAAACCAGACCGGGGAATCTTACACCACGGGTGTCAATACCGTACTTGTTATGGTAATAATCACAGAGCAATTCACCTGTAACCTTCGTTATCCCGTAAATTGTGGTTGGTCTCTGGATCGTTAACTGCGGAGTATTATCCATTGGAGTACTTGGGCCGAATGCAGCGATGGAACTGGGGAAAAACAGGGAACATCTGAGGTTTCGGGATATTTCAAGCGCATTATACAGACCATTGATATTAATATCCCATGCCAACTGAGGGTTTTTTTCCGCATTTGCCGAGAGTATTCCAGCAAGGTGCAATATCAGATCGACCTTGTGTTTTGAGATCAATTCAGAAAAGGATCTGCTGTCTCTGACATCAAGGACCTCATAAGGACCACTTCCGGAAATATTTTGAGGACAATCAGCTTTGATATCTGATGCTATCACATTATCATCACCGTATATATCCCTCAAGTGAAGGGTAAGCTCTGAACCTATCTGTCCAAGCGCTCCTGTGATAAATATCTTTCTCATATTCTTCCCCCCGTAGTGTTATGTATCGTTCAACCGTAAGAAATTATATTTAAAAGTCCTGGTAAAGACCAGAGAGAAGAAAAGATTTTCCTTAATAACCCATATTAAAGACCCCAGAGGGATATCTTAAGTCGTTTAAGTTCAGAAACCGAGTGAGATTATTAGAAAGACAACCATTTGTTAACCTCTTATGGAATACATGAACAGTCAGCTTGCAACTCTGGGACTCTCATCGTAAGTTGGAGAGAACCTGACTGGGTCGAATTGGAAAAAGAACAGGAAAGGCAAATCCTGTGAACGAAAATTATTATGGAAGAGAGGGAAATTCAAAGCTTATCTGATGTTGGCCTATCAGGTTTGCGATGAGATCATAACAGTTCGTAAAGGCAGGAGTGTAAGTATCAGGAGGACAGAGACCTATCCTTTTCCTGGCCAATGGTATGAAGTATCCAAATAAATCCCGCTACCGCAACAAATACCCCACTTATCTGGGCTGTCCTGAGACCCAGGATACGATCCCCTTCCCGGATAAAATCTATTGTAAACCTCATAATACCATAAAGGATCATAAAAAGAGGCCATAGAATTGCACCATGGGACTTCCGTTGGGATGGAGTCAGATAGCATTTTTCAAGAAAAACCATTGATAACATTATAACCAAGGAAAATAGTGAGTAATAGATCTGGACCGGATGCCTCATAAGACCCGAAGGGTCCTTTGGAAAGTGCACTGCCCAGGGAACATCAGTGGGTATGGAAAGACAGCATCCATTCAGAAAGCAGCCGATCCTTCCTATAGCAACGGTCAGTGCGGCAGGGATACTGGCAGCGTCAGCCAACTTTCCAAGGGAGATTTTCTTTCTCAGGCAGTAAATAATGCCGGCAACTCCACCACCAATAAATGCGGTGGTGGAAGAAAGGGCTCCCTCAAGAGGATTAAAAAGTTTCTCGGGATGTTCTGCATAATAGGTCCAATGATCCAGATAACCACCAAGTCGTGCACCTACCAGCATGCCTATGAAAACAAAGAAAAGTGTCTTTCTGACAAGATCATCATCAAGCCCATAGAGCCTGGAAGCCCTGAATCTTGTAAATATTACACCAACAGAAAGAGCAAAGGCCCACAGGAAATAATAACTGTGGACCGGTATGTCTCCAATCTGAAAAAGCAGGGGGTACATGAATTGCTCCCCCTGCCTATCTGTTTCTCTTGGATCTACCTAAAGAGGGGCATACTATAACCTTACGTGTCGGCTCCTCTCCCACAGAACGAGTTTCCACATCATTTCTTTCTTTCAGGGTCATGTGAATTACCCTTCTTTCCCAGCTGGTCATTGGTTCCAGATAGGTGGGTTTATCTCTTTTCAGAGCCTTTCTGGCAGCAGAAAGGGCAAGTCTTTGAAGGCTTGCAACACGTCTGTCACGGTAACCATCACTATCAAGGCGCAACTTCATGGAGAGGTCCATTCCCCTCAACATGAGGTTCAAAAGATATTCAAGAGATTTAATGGTCTCACCATATTTCCCGATAATTATTCCTGCATCTTCTCCACTAAGATTAAGGGAATTTGAGTCCTGTTCCAGTGTTTCCACATCAAGCTCCATATAATCCAGTAATTCGCTCAGGACCTTCTTCCCCTTGAGAAGACCCAGAGGCGCAACAGGTTTAACCTCAACGGTCAATTTTCTACCAAGAAAACCAAAGAAGCTTTTTTCTTCTTCTATCACTTTTACGATAACATCTTCAGGATTCAGAGACCATCTAACAGCAGCAAGGCTTCTGGCTTCTTCTACGGAAGCAACTTCAAGTATTAAGGTTTCTTGATCAGACAAAAGTAAGCCTCCTTTCTCTTCAAAGTGGCCTCTATATTTCTTTCCCTGGTTTTTCCTTGTATAGAACTGGCTTTTCCTGCATTTCGAGCTTTGTTTTTCTCATTACCCACCATTGCTGCCCCACACCGATAAGAGATGATACTCCCCAGTAAAGAAGGACTCCACCCTGAAGACTCAAACAAATGAAGGTCAGAAAAGCAGGCATGAACCAACTCATCATTGCCATCTGAGGATTTGATCCTCCGGTAGAGCTTAGTTTCTGCTGGAACCAGGTAAGGAATGAAATCACTAT
>JAFGMB010000223.1 GCA_016927765.1 Synergistales bacterium | reverse complement strand
TTACTGGTAAAGATAACCCCATGATAAGGGTTGTATAAAACTAAAGTTAACCGAGAATAAATTTACAGCAATCTTGAGACTTGACTACAAAAAATGGGTCCCTCTTGCCAATAAAGAATTAAAGATATAAACTAATACCACTTGACAATAAATATTAAAAGTGGCATTGTCCTTTTATTGTATGCAGATTCCGATGAGGGAGGGCTACGGTATGGAAGTTCTTAAAGTGTCTGCAGATTCACAGCCCAAATCTGTTGCTGGAGCAATGGCAGCTGTATTGAGAGAACAGGGGGCGGTTGAAGTACAGGCTGTTGGAGCCGGGGCGGTAAACCAGACTGTCAAAGCGATAGCTGTCGCAAGGGGATATGTTGCACCTAATGGAATAGATCTGATCTGTATCCCTTCTTTTTCGAAGATCGAAATTGATGGAGAGGAAAGAACAGCGATCCGTTTCCTTCTTGAACCAAGATAATGTAGAAATGTTTGCCTTTTTTATTCTCTCCTGGATATTATAAAAAGCGGGTGATCCCCGCTTTTTTTTTGGAGGGAAGGAGTTATTTACATTTCTTCCACTTTTTAGTCAGGGCTTTCATGGATATATTCCCGATTTATTCGCGTTATCTGCTATAACTGATGCCAAAGCTTGCAAAAACAGGACTGATAGGTCTATACTAATAAACAACAAATTCAAGGGGGACCCGGATCTTTGTTCGGGTAATAGCGGAATATACTTTACCAATATTCTAAGGAGGCCGAATTTCATGGAAGTGCTCAAGGTGTCTGCTAAGTCGCAACCAAAAGCTGTTGCCGGGGCAATAGCTGCAGTTCTCCGTGAAAAGGGTGCGGTGGAAGTGCAGGCTGTAGGTGCCGGGGCTGTGAATCAGTCGGTAAAATCTATTGCCGTTGCAAGTGGTTATGTAGCTCCAAACGGTATTGAGCTTGTTTGCATACCGTCTTTCGAAAAGATCGATATTGACGGAGAAGAAAGAACAGCCATCAAATTTCAGCTTGAATCCAGGTGATGTAGCAACTTTTTTCTGATCTTGTATACCCAGGATGATCGAAAAGCGTGACCAGGAAGCAGGTCACGCTTTTCGTTTGCTCCAGTATGGTTTGCATAACTGTCTATTGGAGCTATAATCTCTTTTTGAACATAAGGATTTCTATCTTTTCCCTGAGTCGATGTAAGCATAGGAGGTTAAATATATGGCAGGTATTAAGGCGCCCAGAGGGGTCAGAGATATTCTCCCAGAAGAATCCTGGAAATGGGCATATGTATTGGAAAGGACTGAGCATATTTCTCATTGCCACGGATACAGGGAAATTCACCTCCCCGTGTTTGAGCAGACAGAACTCTTTTCAAGAGGCATAGGAGAGACGACTGATGTGGTGGAAAAGGAAATGTATACCTTTCTTGACAGGGGAGAAAGAAGTCTCACTCTAAGACCTGAAGCCACGGCTTCCATGGTAAGGGCTTACCTGCAGAACAATATGCATAGTGAACAACAGCCGGTAAAACTATGGTGTGCCGGGCCAATGTTCAGATATGAGAGACCTCAGAAAGGTCGTTACAGACAATTCTGGCAGATAGATGTGGAAGCTCTGGGCACATCAAATCCCCTTGTAGATGTAGAGATCATAAATGTAGCGCTTGCCCTTTTTGAAGATCTGGGTCTATCGAATCTTGACGTGGTAATTAATTCAGTGGGTTGTCCTGAATGCAGACCAGCCTACAGAGATGAACTCAAGGCGTATTTTCAAGATCATCTCGAAGATCTTTGCGATACCTGTCAGAACAGGTTTGACAGGAATCCTTTAAGGATCCTTGATTGCAAGAACGAAAAATGCAGGGAGATCACAGCAGGCGCACCCGATATTTATTCAAGTCTTTGCGAGGATTGCAGGATACATTTCGATAAGGTCCTGGAAGGACTGAAAATGCTCCAAATACCTTTCCACATTGACAAAAGACTTGTGAGAGGGCTTGATTACTACACCAAGACCGCTTTTGAAGTCTTGTCAGGAGAACTGGGTGCTCAAAATGCTGTATGTGGTGGAGGGAGATATGACAACCTGTCTGAAGCTATCGGAGGGCCTCGCCTCCCTGGCGTCGGCTTTGCGGCAGGGATTGAAAGGATAGTTCTGATTATGGAGCAGCAGGGGTGCGATTTTGGCCCTAAACCCAGCGTTGATGTTTATGTGATCGCTGCTGATGATCTTTCAAGGGAAGAAGCCTTTTATGTTGCTACTGAACTCCGAAGAAATGGCATCAGGGCAGACCTGGATTTTCTTGAAAGAAGCATGAAAGCTCAATTCAAATCCGCTGTTTCCAAGGACAGCGTATTCACATGTATAGTTGGTGAAAAGGAGATCTCCAGGTCTGTTGTGACAGTCAAAGATCTACGTACTGGTGAACAATCAGAGATCTCCAGAAAAGATCTCGCGGGATATCTCCAACCAAGGATCAGACCCTAGATCCTGCGATCTAAGCCCAGTCTTTTTTCATCATGGAGGTAAAGGATAATGAAAGATTGTTCTCCCTTGTTCGATAGTACCTGGAAACGAAGTGTATACTGCGGAAAGATTTCTGGAGAGCATGAAGCAAAAAAAGTCGTTCTCAATGGATGGGTAAGGAAGCGCAGGGATCTTGGCGGGATAATCTTTATTGAATTATGGGATCACACTTCCTTTTCCCAGGTAGTTTTTAGCCCCGAAGAAAATCCTGAAGTTCATGAACGAGCAAAAGACTTGAGGGGAGAATATGTGATAGCAGTTAAAGGCCTGGTAAGAAAAAGACCGGAGGGAACTGTCAACCCCTTATTGAAAACTGGAAACTGGGAGATCATTGCGGAGGATTTTTTGATGTTGGCGCCTTCAAGGCAACAGCCCTTTGAGATATCTCCTGCAACTGATATGGTCGATGAAAATCTGAGATTGAGATACAGGTTTCTGGATCTGAGAAGGGATCGGATGCAGAAAAACCTGAGAACCAGGTACCAGTTAGCAATGTTTACAAGAAAATACCTCCATGACAGAGGGTTTGTGGATATAGAGACACCCATCCTGACAAAATCAACTCCGGAGGGAGCCCGGGACTATCTTGTCCCCAGTCGCGTGAATCCTGGGAACTTCTATGCCTTGCCCCAGTCTCCACAAATATTTAAACAGATCCTTATGATCAGTGGTTTCGACAGGTACTACCAGATCGTAAAATGCTTCAGGGATGAAGATCTCAGGTCAGACCGGCAGCCTGAATTCACCCAGATAGATATGGAAATGAGTTTTATCACTGAGGAAGATATTTTTATTTTACTTGAAGAATATATGAAGGGTCTCTTCAAGGAGATCCATGGTTTAGATCTCAAAACGCCATTCCCGAAACTCTCCTACAAAGAGGCCATGGACAGGTTTGGAAGTGACAAACCTGATCTCAGGGTCCCTTTCGAGATAGTCGATCTTGCAGAAGTTTTTGATAAAGTGGATTTTCCTCCATTTCAACAGATCCTTGAAAATGGGGGATATGTCCGTGGGATCCCCCTTCCTGGAGGAGCTTCTCTTTCTCGAAAAGGCCTGTCTCTCGTTGAAGAAAGAGCAAAGTCTATGGGTGCACAGGGATTGGCCTTTTTCCAGTTTAAGGAAGGAACTTTAAAGGGTCCCCTGTCAAAGTACCTGTCTGAAGAGAACAGGGATAATCTTGTATCCGGATCAGCTATTGGAGAGGGGGATGCCTTATTTGTAATGGCTGACCCCAGCTGGAACAAAACATGTGAAGTTCTTGGTCAGCTACGGCTGGAACTGGCCAGGGAAAATAACCTGATCGATCCTGGAGCCAGTAAATGGGAATTCCTCTGGGTTGTCCATTTCCCACTCTTTGAATGGAGTGAAGAGGACGATCGATGGTATTCGGTCCATCACCCATTTACAGCTCCTCTCCCTGAAGACATGGAGCTTCTGGATGAAGATCCTGGTAAAGCGCGTTCAAGAGCTTACGATCTGGTCCTGAATGGGAACGAGGTCGGAGGAGGTTCGATAAGGATACACGATCCACAAGTCCAGCAGAAAGTTTTCAACTGTCTCAGGATAACTCCTGAAGAAGCCCAGTACAGGTTTGGATTTCTCCTTGACGCACTTGGATCAGGAACGCCGCCTCATGGCGGTATTGCTCTGGGTGTTGATAGACTTGCCATGTTACTTTGCGGGGCTACATCCATAAGAGATGTTATCGCTTTTCCAAAAACACAGAAGGCACAGTGCCTGATGTCAGGTGCTCCATCGAAGGTCGGGGAAGAACAGCTTCAGGAGTTGAGGATCTGCACTTTTGAGGAAGAGGATCCTTCTTTACCGGAGTAAATAGAAATATCGAAGGCGGGATTTATACCTGGGGCACCTGAAAATGCATTTTAGATAAGTTCTTTGTGCTTCTCCAGACAATGTTAAGCTCCCCGAAAGGGGAGCTTTTTATTTGACAAAAGGAAGATCTTCCCGGATATTTTTTCTAGGGGCTATTACAAGCTTTGAATATTAGGGAGGTTGAACCTGATGGTGAAAGTGCGTTTTCTGGGTCATGCCGCATTTTATCTGGAATCAGAAGGTCTGAGGGCGCTGATAGATCCCTTTTTAACTGGTAACCCCATGGCTGAATCCGGCCCTGAGGAATTTCTCGATGTGAACTACATATTTGTCACTCATGGTCACCGTGATCATATAGGAGATACTGTTGAAATAGCCAGGGCAAGCGGAGCTACAGTGATATCAAATTTTGAATTGTCCAATCTTTTTCAGAACGCCGGGTTAAATTGCCATCCCATGCATGTGGGAGGGGTATTTCAGTTCCCCTTTGGGCGAGTAAAAATGACCACTGCGATACACGGTTCTGATGTGGAGATTGAAGGAAAGCTGGTACCAGGTGGTAACCCCGGGGGATTCCTTCTGGGACTGGAGGGAAAGAAGATCTACCATGCCGGGGATACGGGTCTGACTTCTGATATGCAACTGCTGGAGATAGAAAAAGTTGATGTGGCCTTGTTGCCCATAGGTGGCAATTTTACAATGGATGTCACGGATGCGGTCAGGGCCGTAGAAATGATCAAACCAAGGATAGTGGTACCTATCCACTATAACACTTTTGAGCTGATCAAGGCAGACCCATGGGAATTCAAGGATAAGTTACCCGACCAGGTTAGAACAGAGATCCTGGAAGTTGGCCAATCACTGGAGATCTGAGATCTATCAGTATCTCAGATCGTAACTGGGGTAGTATATTCGTTCATCATGTAATCCCTCCAGTTGGTCCTTAAGCGCTGCTGCAGCCTTTTCTCCAAGGTTGACTGCCAATATGGAGGTAAGGATATGGATGAGGAAAAGAGGGGCAATGATACTGCTGCCAAAGGTTGGGCTTTTATCACTGACATAGAATGAAAGATCCGCGTATTGGCAGATAGGTGCGGCAGGACTGTCCGTCAGAGTGATGACCCTGGCCTGGTTCTCTTTTGATTTCTGTATGGATTCAGTGACTTCAATAACGTAACTGGGGAGTTCGCAGACTATGACAAGATCTCCTTCCTTGACTGCACGGGCCTGTTCAATAAGCGCGACCGACCCTCTTTTCATGAGGACACCCTTGAGACCCATCTCCATAAGCCTGGTGTAAAGAGATTCCACCACCAATGCAGAAATACCCCAGCCTACACAATATATGTCCTTTGCCTCCTTGATCATGTCACAGAAGAGCATTGCCTTGTCCGGGGTTAGCTGTTTCCATGTGTCATCCAGATTGGCATGTTCGATACGATAGATGGTCTCTGGAAGGTCTTTCTGGTCTTTCATTACTTTTTCAAACATTGCAGCGGGATTGACCTGTTCAAGCACTGCATCTTTTAATGCGCTTTTCAGTTCTGAATAACCTGAAAAACCGAGCATGCGAGAGACCCTCACAAGCTGGGCTTTTGAAACTTCTAGATGCTGGGCAACTTCACCAATTGACATGAAAGCAGCTTCTCGCATGTGAGAAAGGATATAATCCACCACTTTTCTCGCCTTGTTGGGCATTTTACCCATTTTTGATCTCAAAAGGGTCTGAAGCTCCAGGCTATTCAAATACAAGGCACCTCCCTGAATTCAGGAACATTATGGTTTACTGAAGTATACTCAAGTTTAGAACATTCAATAGGGCTAGTCAATTTATCCGGGATCATGGTTTCATAAGAAAGGGGAAGAGGGGAAAGTGAAAGCATATACTGAATATCTTTTTTTCAATACGTCCAGCCTTAGGGAGCTCATCCATATCACAACGGACCTGCAGGATATTTTAGAGAAAAGCAGGATCACTGAAGGATTGATGCTGATTTCAGCAATGCATATCACGGCTGGGATCATTGTGAATGATAACGAATCGGGGTTACATAAGGATATCTGGAACTGGCTTCAGGAATTAGCTCCCAAAGGTTTTGATTATAATCACCATAGAACAGGGGAGACCAATGGTGATGCCCATCTTAAAAGAATACTAGTCCATCATCAGGCAATCATTCCTGTAACTGGTGGGGCGTTAGACCTGGGTCCATGGGAAAGGGTCTTTTATGCCGAATTTGACGGTGGTAGAAGAAAAAGAGTTGTTGTCAAAGTAATTGGGGAATAAATCAACAGAAAAGGATATTCTTCTCGATGTCTTCCAGACAAACACCTGTTGATTCAGACAGTATTTTCAAGCCATACCTGTTATGACCGAACAATAATGACCTTTGCCGTGAGGGTATCTGCCAGGGTCCTTTAGCTGAAAGATCAAGAAGTACAAGAACAAGGGCCTCGGACCGTGCAAGCTCACCAAGGGCTGGATGATGGGGTCCTGCAACTATAGACGAAGAAAGGCTCGCTGTTTCCTGAAGGCCCACCCTCTGAACAGGGAAACCCAGATCCTGGGCCTTCTTGATCATTATCCCTGCCCACTCTGCTGCTTTTTGAACAGAAAGGGGTTTGTATGTCCCTTTGACCAGCATTCTCTCCAGTTGAGTACCTTTAAGTACGAGACAGGGATAGATCCTCAGGGTGATTTCTTTTCCTCCGGTGACTCTTTCAAGTTTTTCCAGATCATCAAGTGAACTTTCGATCGTCTGTCCCGGCAGGCCAATCATTACTTGCACACCCACCCTGAAATCCTTCTTAAGAAGAAGGGAGATCACTTCAAGGACTTCTTTCCCCGAATAACCCCTTCGGCATGTATCCAGGACATGATCTTCCAGTGAGGAAACCCCCAGTTCGATCATGGAAACAGGATAATTACCCAAAAGGGAAAACACTTTCTTATCGAAACAAAGGGGATGTGTAGAGAATCTGACCTGACTTCCGGGAGGAGCTTTGGAAATAATATCAAGATAGGCTTGCTGTTTCGCAAGAGAAAGGCAGGTGAAGCTGCCTCCGAAATAACAGATCTCAACAGCTTCTTTCAATTGCTCTATTGCGGATTCAACTTCCCGGGGTTCCGGGATATGAATTTCTCCGGTTATTGCCTCCTGATCACAATAGATACATCGCCTCGGACAGGATAGATTGCAAAGGAAAAAGGCCCTTCGGTTCATTCAAGGGTCCCTTCCAGGATCTCAGGCCAAATAACAGCCCAGGCGAACATGTCAGCCTGATGTTCAAAACTGTTCATTGGCGTGGCTGTTCTTGACCAGAAAGAGCGTCCTTTTTTATGGCTTAAAAGGTGGTAAAGTTCATGGAAAAGGGCAAATCTTTTCCACACAAGCGGGAGTGACCGGTTCACATAGATCACCGCCCTTTTCCCTTTCGCTACATGGAGTCCCCATATATTGGCACTTAACTGGACATATTCTATATCGACGATCTTTCCGGTTTTTGATTCTGCCTGCACGAGAATATCAAATTCATCCAGGCCGAACCATTGTCTTGCTTCGTTAATGGCCCAGTCAGCTATGTATTGTGGTGGAGGAGGGAAATCGAATTCATCTTCTATAAGCTTTTCAGCTAGCATCTTCACCCTCTTCTTCCCATTTGCTGAGTGCTGCGTCAATAAGCCTCTGGACAAGCTGTATTTCACCGAAAGTCAATTTTTTGCTCCTGTACCAGACTTCGACTTCAGCCGTGTTATCCAGAACTTCCTCGAGATGGAGCCGTCCGCTTTTATCAGCGGGTATTGACTGTACAAGATCTGTTACTTCTACGTCAAGTGATTCAGCCATCCTGTTGAGTAGTTTCATGGAGG
The DNA here is from genome assembly GCA_016927765.1 of Synergistales bacterium. Lineage (GTDB taxonomy): Bacteria > Synergistota > Synergistia > Synergistales > JAFGMB01 > JAFGMB01. Next base: position 3,020 of record JAFGMB010000223.1, on the reverse strand, counting down.
GCAGTCTTCTGTTACTTTCGAGAGCCTGGACATAGATCCTGCTTACGCCTGTTCTTTCAGCCAGTTCCTGTTGGGTATACCCTTTTGCCTTCCTCAGTGTTTTAATGCGCATACCTAAACTCACTGGAATCCCTCCTTTCTCTTTGGTATCTTAAAATATATATCATCAGGCATTTGTTGACAAGCTGTTAAGTTGATAATTTGAATCAGGAACGAAAACAGTTAATATAGAGATATAATAATGTCTTCAGAATTCAATTGAGGAGGTTCCCGTTATGATATTTCGCCAGCTGGAAAGTTTTATTGCTGTCTTGGAAAAAGGAAGTATCTCTGGAGCTGCTGCTTCTCTTGGAATTTCCCAGCCGGCAGTGAGTAAGCACGTGGCCAAACTTGAAGAAGAACTGGGTGTTAAATTATTCAAAAGGGGACATAAATGTTCTGTTCTTACTCCAGAGGGAGAGATAGTGTATAAATATGCAAAACAGATCCATAAGTCTCTTGAGGATGTTGCAAGAGAGGTGGCGGAAAGCTCTGATCAGTTTACCGGGGAGGTCAGGATCAGTGCAAGTTCCATTCCAGGCGATTTTGTTCTGCCAGGTATTCTTGTGCAATTCTCCAGGCTTTATCCGAAAGTTGCTGTGGATGTTATTATTTCAGATTCCGCAACAGCTCTTGAGAGTATTGTATCGAGGAAAGTGGATATTGCGATAATCGGGCAGGAGCGTCATCCTGCCGGATTCGAGATCCATCCGTTTTATAACGATGAACTGGTTACGATAGTAAAAAATACTCATCCCTATTCATTGAAGCAGTCATTGACCCAGGATGATCTTGTTGATCTGGGATGGGTTGGACGTACCTCCGGTTCCGGCACCAGAAAAGTGCTGGAGAGCTCCCTTGGTCAAGGAGTCTATAGAAATATCCCGATAAATCTGAGATTCGGACATGCCAGTGCTGTTGTGAATGCCGTTGAACATGGAGCAGAGGCCGGTATCGTCTCGAAAATGGCTATAAGGGGTCATAATGATATTGTTGGCATTCCTTTTGATCCTCCCCTTAAAAGGTCTTTCTTTCTGATCCATTCAGCAGTTTCTACAAGTGCGATGGGCGTGTTGCTTGATTTTCTGCTTGAAGGACCCAGGTAAGAAATCCTCGTGTGCAAGGAGATACGATTTGAAGCAGACCCAAGAACTCAGGGAGTGTTATTATGAAAAATACTGAGACCCATCTTAATGAAGCTGTTGAAAAAGTCAAAGAATTCCTGGAAAAGAAAGGTTGCGACTGCGAAATATTCTATACCAGAGATACCATTTTCACCGTGGAGGATGCTTCCAGAGCTGTTGGAGTACCTCCAGAAGAGATTCTGAAATCCCTGATGCTCCTCGTAGACGGTATTCCTGTACTTGCCCTCATGTCTGGTACCAACAGGGTGGATCTTAAAAAGATCAAAAGATTCCTGAATGCCAGAAAAGTCAGGATGGCAGATCCTGGTTACGTTTATGATTATTCAGGTTATAGAATAGGAGGTGTGCCTCCGGTAGGATATCCTGATCGCCTTACAACTCTTATAGATGAGGATCTTTTCAATTTCCCAACTGTATGGGCAGCTGCAGGTAACGATCATTCTTTCTTCCCTGTCAGGCCCTCTAAACTACTGGAGATAACCTATGGGGATAAGTGTGATATCAGAAAAGAATGAGTTTTGTTTCAAATTGTAAGAGCCCGGTCATGACCGGGCTCTTTTTTTCTTTGCAAGGGAAGGCAGTTTTACCGTTTTTCTGGAGCGAGTGCATCAAACCAGCCATCGAATTGGCGGCTTAGAATTATCGAACTTAGGGGAAGGAGAAAGATCTCAACATTATTATGAACCTTTGCCTGCAGGATATGTCCGGAGACAACGCTATGGTCAGGTCTGTTGAAGGTTGCATGAAGGTGGGGGTATAAGGTTTCTCCTTTGTAACTCACATCACCGGTCATAGAAACCAGTTCAAGTGTTTCATTGTTGGTTTCAGTGAGATATTCATTTCCCGTAAACCAGCCGAATGTGACAGAGCTGACCATGCCAAGAGCACTCAGAATTACAGCGGAATCGATATTGTTTTCATTGCAAACCTGTTTAATGGATTCATGGATGTCGTCGCCTTCAGTCAGTCTCATAGCGATAATATCTTTGCTTGCTGCATATCTCATAGGATCACCTCCCACTTATATTTATAGTTTAACATATTATTATTGTACCACTTTGTCAAATAGCTTATAGCTTGGAATCTATGTTAAAATCTGGGATGTTGCCCAATATTCAGGTTAATCTTTAAACAGGAGCGGAGCTATCAATAATATGGACATAATAAAACTTGTAATAATAATGTTTACGGGCATCCTTGCCGGTTTCCTCAATGTCACTTCGGGAGGTGGGTCTTTGTTGGTACTTCCTGCTTTGGTAGTACTGGGAGGAATGGATATATCCATTGCCAATGGCACCAACAGGGTCGCTATTTTAGCCCAGAACCTGGTGGCGATGAAAAAGTTTACCAAGGAAGGTGTGATCTCTCTCAGGGAAGCATTTTTTTTCGCTCTACCTGCAGCTGTTGGTTCCCTTGCAGGCGCGTTTCTTGCTGTGAGCCTTAATGAAAAGGTCCTACGGTTAGTTATTGCATGCCTTATACTTGCCATGGCTGTACTTCTTATAACCAGACCGGGCATGTGGGAAGAGCGGCGGGAGCAGAAGATCCCAAACTGGCTATTGGCACTGGTGTTTTTCTTTATCGGTATTTATGGCGGGTTCATACAGGCAGGAGTAGGTTTTTTCCTCCTCTGGGGGCTGGTGGGGCTGGCAGGGAATGACCTTCTGCGTTCAAATGCGATAAAGGTTTGTGTAGTTGCCATGTATACCTTTCTTTCCCTGGCTATCTTTATTTCAAGGGGCATGGTGGATTTCAAGATAGGCTTCATTCTAGCCCTTGGGAACATGGCAGGTGGATATCTTGGTGCGAGGTTCAGCATCGCAAAAGGGAACAGGT
>JAFGMB010000222.1 GCA_016927765.1 Synergistales bacterium | reverse complement strand
GTTGCTTCTTGATATACCAGAATTCTATCATCCCAATTCTGTCTGTCAAGGAAGGAAGGTAACATAAATAAAAAAACGCCCCGAAAGGGGCGCTTTCAGGGTGCTTATTGCCTTTGTTACTACTGTGCTTTTACCGTTTTTTTGCCAAGCCCCTCAACATACTCCCTGAAGTGCCGATCCACCATCTCCCTCCGGAGATCCTGGATCCTGTTATGAAGCTCCATCAGTTTATTCCTGTCTGGTTCATCCTCGAGAAATTCCATTCGCATCTGCAGATTGAGCTTTTTCATCTCATTCATTTTTTCAACCATATTTGAGGGGACATTATTTCTCTGATCCCAATGGCGCCCGGCCCCCGATCTTCGCAAACCATCGTTTTCACTTCTCCACATGTGACCGTCTTCCGGTCCCATCCTGTACCCAGGGCCTCTCATGTATTCGGATCCTCCCATAGTACAACTTCTACCAAAATAACCTCTTCCCCTGTAATCTCCATGGGCAAAGGCTGCTACCGCTACTATCAGTACACCTATGACGGCTAAAGTGATGATGGTCTTTTTCATCTCTCTCAACTCCCTTCTCTCCCGATACCTTTTCACCATTATGGACTTCCCGGAATTATTTTCATCTGTAGAAAAGATCACTTTCGGTTCAGTATTTCCACTGATTTATTGCATTGAAGTGAAAAAGCTTCAAGGGAAATTACCGGAGAGATCGTTATTGTTACAAATCAGGGGTACAATGACATGAAATTTTTTGCAAAGGGTTGTTTAATGTCCATAGAGCCCTTCAAAACCTCTTCTCTTCATCTTCCATGGAGAATATGGGCCTGGACCTTATTTGAAAAACAGTATATCCCCGGGTTAAGGTCAATACATATTCCTGCCTATCCTTTCAATGATTCTTGCACTATGGTTACTCCCGAGCTTGTTCCTATCCTGTCCGCACCTGCATGGATCATGGCCAGGGCATGTTCAAGGCTTCTTATTCCTCCCGAAGCCTTGACTTTTGCTCTTCCCTCCACCGATGATCTCATGAGCCGCACGTCTTCGACGGTAGCCCCTCCAGAGCTGAATCCTGTAGAGGTCTTTACATAATGGGCACCGGCTCTGACTGCCAGATCGCAGGCCTTTTTCTTTTCCTCATCTGTCAGAAGACATGTCTCAATTATAACTTTGAGAACAGCCCCTTCTCCCACCATCTCGGACACGGTCCGGATATCCTTTTCCACAAGATCGAAGGACCCTTCTTTCAATGCACCGATATTCATTACCATGTCTATCTCTTGAGCACCAAGTTCCACGGATTTCATTGCCTCAAAAGCCTTTACTCCTGACATGGATGCACCCAGGGGGAAACCTGCCACCACACATGTCCTGACACCCGAACCTTCCAGTTCCTTATGAACGAGTTCCGTATGGCAGGAGTTTACACAGACCGAGGCAAAATGATATTCCCTTGCCTCTTTGCATACCTGTTTTACCTGTTCTTCCGTCGCTTCGGGTTTGAGAAGGGTATGATCTATATAACCCGCTATATCCATAAAGGCTTCCTCCTCTGAAAACTGAGATTTTCCTTACAGGGACCCCCTCAATAACGGATCTCTGAATCAGCGGTAACGATTCCCCTGATAAGGGCTGGAGAAGTCGCTTTTACACTGGAGAAGTGATAAGCACTTAGCAGGAGATCCGCAGCTTCTTTCCACTTTTCTTCGGAAGGTGCATAGAGAATTGCCAGGGGATCCCCGGCCTTTACATGGTCCCCAACCTTCCTGGAAATAGTTATGCCCACTCTCAGGTCGATCCCGCTTTCCCTGGTCTCTCTGCCGGCACCGAGAAGAAGGGCAGCCCGTCCCACCTCCTCGGCCATGATGGAACTCACATGACCACTTTGGGGGGACCGTAATTCCTTAACGATCTCAGGATAAGGGAATTTTGACGGGTCATCCACAAAGGAGGGATCCCCACCCTGGGATTCAATAAATTCCCTGAATTTGGAAAGAGCCTTCCCTGAAGACATTTTTTCCACCAGCATCCCCCTTGCCTGCTGCAGATCATGGGCTTTTTCTCCCAGAACAAGCATTTGGGAACCCAGGCAAAGACAAAGCTCTCTAAGGTCAGCGGGGCCTTGATCCCGGAGTGTCATAATAGCTTCCTTTACTTCCAGGATGTTACCCACAGCCAGCCCGAGTGGTTGATCCATATCTGTCACCACCGCCACCGTCCGTTTACCTGTGGAAGTACCTATGTCAACCATTTCCCTCGCCAGGCCAAAGGAAGACTCCAGGTCTTTCATGAAAGCCCCGCTTCCCGTTTTCACATCCAGTACTATGGCATCCGCTCCCCCGGCTATTTTTTTGCTCATGATGCTGCTTGCTATGAGAGAAAGATCATCCACCGTAGCCGTTACATCCCTGAGGGCATAGAGCTTCTTATCTGCAGGGACAAGATCGACAGTCTGTCCTCCTATGGCGATCCCGTGTTCATTCACATTAGAGATGAATCGCTCCGGGGTCATCTCAACCGAAAAGCCCGGGAAGGATTCCAGCTTGTCAATGGTTCCGCCTGTATGTCCGAGCCCTCTTCCGGACATCTTTGCGACGGGGACCCCGGCTGCTGCCACAAGAGGCCCCAGGATCAGGGAAGTTTTATCACCCACACCACCTGTACTGTGCTTGTCCACCGTGATTCCCCTTATGGCGGAAAGATCCATGACCCTTCCACTGTTCACCATGGATCGTGTAAGATCAGCAGTTTCTGTCTTGTTCATCTTGCGGAAATAAATCGCCATCATGAGTGCCGAAATCTGGTAATCGGGAATTTCTCCTTTTACATATCCCCTAACGAAGAAATCAATTTCCTCCCTTGAAAGGGAATGGCCATCCCTTTTTTTCAGGATAATTTCATACATCCTCAAGGCAGATCACCTCAACTTTCATCATCATATACCCCTTAAGATCGATTTTTGTTTTATGGGTTAAATTCCTTTTTTCAGAAATTATTGTACCCTTTTGTCTATATCATATCCCCGTTTTTACCTTTTGATCCCTCAGACTCGGGGGAAATGCTGATGAAGGTAATGATAAATGGGAGTAGTATTATGTTAATAAGGGAAAATCCCTGGAACTTTACGTTCATTACTTTGATATGCCCTTCTGAATTTTCAGGCAGCACCTTCCCTGTAAGGTTCACCGGAAGGGCACAATTAAGAGGAGGCCTTGAAATGAAACCAAGATGGTTCCTTTTCATTTTTATCTTCCTGTTCCTTCTTCCCCTTTCATCCATGGCAGCTGATATCTCTGTGGATTCCTCCATTACCGAAGTGACAGTTTTCGCCGATTCGGCACTTGTTACCAGAAGTTCACCGATCGAACTTCCCCCAGGAAAACACAGGATCATCTTTCCTGACATTGTGCCGGAAGTGGATGAGAATTCTCTGAGAGTAACTCTCTCAGATCCTTCCAATGCAAGGCTTCTGGGGGCACAGTTGGAGAAAAAGATACTGGAAGAGATACCTTCTGAAAGGATAAAGAACCTGAAAGATCAGATCCAGGACCTTGAGGATAAACTAAGGGCAACAGAGGATAGGAAAGCTCTCCTCAAGGACCAGAAAAAATTCCTGGATTCTGTGAACCTTTTTTCGGGCGAACAGATACCCAGGGACCTGGTAACAAGAATGCCAAGAACAGAAGACCTTGAGAATATCATGACTTTCCTGGGTACCAGGTTGAAAGAAAATTACGAAGGTATCCAGGAATGCGACGTAATGGCAAGAGAACTTAAGAACCGTATCCAGGCCCTGAAAAAGGAACTTGCCCTGATATCCGGGCCTCAACAGAAAATGTCAAGATCCATCACCGTGGACCTTGAAACCGAAGAACCACTGAAATCAGATATCCTTGTCTCCTGCCAGGTAAAGGGAGCCACATGGAGGCCTATCTACGATGCCAGGGCGAATTTTGAAAAAGGCGAAGTGGAAATGGTCTATTACGCCATAATCCGCCAGACCACCGGGGAGGATTGGGATAAGGTCTCCCTGTCCATCTCCACAGCAAAACCCGGGATAGGGGGCAGGATGCCCTACGTGGAACCATGGATATTGAGGCCCTTCGAACCCCGGCCGCTAAGAAGTGCTGTAATGGAAAAAGCTGCCCCCATGACTCTCCAGACAGAGGCTTTCAGGGATGAGGAACTGG
>JAFGMB010000221.1 GCA_016927765.1 Synergistales bacterium | reverse complement strand
CCTTCAAAGCCGGTATCCGGGTAAGAAATGGCAGAAGGGGATACTGGTGGGATGGGATCTTTTCTGGGAGGAAGAATTACGTGAAAGGGCAGAATTCAACCTCCCCCCCCATTGCTATCTGATCGAGTTCTCCCTCAGGGGATCCCTGAAGGTTGAAGTGGAATCATTACTTGAAAGCAAGGGATATGAGGTTCTTGATCCAGGGCTGTATGGAGCACCTTTATGGATCAAGACGAACAATCTCAAAAGCCTTAAAAGAGACCTGGAAGGACTCTATGGGATATCAAGGTCCCGAAAAGGGTTTCCTGCCATTCGATTATGGATGGATTGAAGTTCGCTGAAGGAGGCGGTTCTCCATGGCTATAGTAACTATCGTGGGTCGTCCAAATGTTGGTAAATCTTCTCTTTTCAACCGGTTAGTTGGTCGTCGCGAGGCTATTGTTGATGATATGCCTGGTGTCACCAGAGACAGGATCTATGGCCAGGCGGAGTGGAGGGAGAGGGCATTCCTTGTGGTTGATACAGGGGGGCTAATTGTCAATGAACAGCACCCTTTAATGGAGAATATGAAAAAACAGGTCAATCTGGCTGTCGAAGAAAGCAGCCTTATCCTCCTCGTCATTGATGGAAAAGAGGGGGCCACCTGGATGGATGAGGACCTGGCCGATCTGCTACGCAAAGCCGCTAAGCCGGTAATAGTAGTGGTCAACAAGATAGATGACCCGAAACATGATGATCTTGCCTATGATGCCTACTCACTTGGCTTTGAAAATATCATTGGTCTCAGCGCAAGTCATAAAAGAAATATTTATGACCTGATGGATATGATAATTGAAAACCTTCCACTGGAAGAAGTGGTCCCTGAAAAAGCTGAAGAGATCAGAATCTCCATCGTCGGCCGCCCTAACGTTGGGAAGTCAAGCATTCTCAATTTTCTTGCGGGAGAGGAACGTTCTATTGTCAGCGATCTCCCTGGTACCACGAGAGATGCTGTCGATACTGTGATCACAAGGGATGGTTTCACTTTCAGAATTATCGATACGGCCGGGCTGAGAAGGAGGAGCAGGATCAGGGAGGATCTCGAATATTATTCCATGGTTAGGACCCTGGAAGCCATCGAAAGAAGCGATGTTTCCCTCCTGATAATGGATGGCTCAGAGCCCGTGACCGATCAGGACAAAAAACTTGCCGCCCAGGTAATGGAAAAGGGAAAGGGTCTTGTGATCGTGTTGAATAAATGGGACGTCCTTCCCAAGAGCCCCAAACTCGGCGACAGGGTAAAAGAGCTTATCAGGGATGAAATGATCTTTGTCGATCATGCTCCATTGGTCTTTTCCTCGGCTTTGTCAGGAAGGGGGCTCCACAAACTTCTGCCACAGGTCGTGACCATCTGGGAGAATCGCAGAAAACGGATAAGCACTAATATCCTGAACAGGATGGTAAGAGATATCCTGGCTTTTGAAAGAGTACCTTCAAATGGGAAGGGTAAATTCCTGAAGATCTTCTATTGCACTCAGAGCGGGATAGAACCACCTACTTTTGTATTCTTTGTTAACGACCCTGATCTTGTTACTGTGCCTTTCAGGAATTATATGGAGAAAAAATTACGGGAGATCGATGACTTTCATGGGTCACCTTTAAGAATTTTCTGGCGTCCAAAGGGGTAAAATTCGTTTTAGGTCTTGACCAGCACTGGCTTTACTGGTAATAATAGGAGAGGCGCTGATCAGATTTTAATTCAATGAAACAAATAATCAAAAGGAGGTGGCTTGAATTGACTAAAACCGATCTGGCTAATGCAGTCGCTAAAGCAACTGGTCTTAGCAAAAAAGCCTCAGGGGAAGCAGTAGGAGCAGTTTTTTCAGCAATCGAGGAATCTCTCGCCAAGGGAGAGAAAGTTCAGCTTGTTGGATTCGGAACCTTTGAAGTCAGGGAAAGAGCTGCCCGCCAGGGTAGGAATCCTCAGGATCCCTCTAAGGTGATCAACATTCCCGCTAAGAAAGTGCCGGTATTCAGACCTGGTAAAGCTCTGAAAGAGAAAGTATAACAGCTTTTTTTATTTAAGGTTTGATACATGCGGCGGCTGGCAGAACCAGCCGCTTTCCTTTTTTTATCTTCCTTTCTGCAGTTCCCTGTGCAAATTGAGCCATTCCTCTGTAGTAAGCTCTTCAGCTCTGATATTGGCTGGGAGGGCGCAGTTTTGCATTGCTTCTGATATTTCCCTTTTATCGAAGGGCAGACCTTTTCTGGCAAGATTGTTCAGAAGGGTCTTTCTGCGTTGAGCGAAGGATTCCCTCAGGAGGTTTCTCCATGACGGGGATGTGGCCAGGTGGCATTCCCTTTCCAGGACTATCTCGATAACAGCAGATTCCACCTTGGGGACAGGCCTGAAGGCCCCAGGAGGAACATTAAAGATCTTTCTGGAAAAACCCATGGCCTCGATAGTGATCCCAAGGGGATATCTATGCTTGGAGCCAGAGACGGCAAAAAGCCTTTCTGCAGATTCTCTCTGTACCATAAGAAGCAGATATTTCATGCCCCGGGGAGCAAGAGTTTCCAGCATTCGCCATATCAATGGGGTGGTGATATTGTAAGGTATGTTGGCTATCACCTTATCAGGCAAGTCTCGGAGTCTTTCGGGATAATCTAATTTCAGGGCGTCTTCCCAGAAAATGACCAGATTAGGGAAAAGAACATTGAGCTTCGCCAGAAAGGGTTCCAATCTCCTGTCAAGCTCCACGGCGTATAGTTTCTTGCATCCAGCATCCAGAATTGCCCTGGTCAGGATACCTTTACCCGGGCCTATCTCCAGGATAATGTCATTATCGGTTATCCCTGCCTGTTTCACGATCTTTCGAAGTATATTCCTATCCACAAGGAAGTTCTGACCAAATCTTGAACTTGCCTGGAAGGGAACATGTTCTTCCATAGGGATACGTGTCTCCATTCAATGTGAGATAAAAAATAAAGCGGGAAACCTGAGAAGGCTTCCCGCTTAATGATCTGGTCGGGACGAGAGGATTTGAACCTCCGACCACCTGCGCCCCATGCAGGTACGCTAACCAGGCTGCGCTACGTCCCGTGAACAGTGGGTATTGTATCGTTCATTGGGTTTATGGTCAAGTGTCGCTGCCGAATAACTTATTCGGCAGGTTCCCAGGTCTCGCCGCAACGGTCGAGTATGTATTCCCAGTCTTTTTCAACATCTGCCTGGGCCTGTTCAAGAAGAGCTTTTGATCTCTCTCCCTTGAACAGGTGTGAATAACGTCCCTGCGGCTTAAGGAACTCCTCTACAGGAACCCGTTTTTTGGGTTTGTAGGAAAGTTTCCATTCCCCATCAATAACCTCATAGATGGGCCAGAACCTTGTATCTGCTGCCTTTTTGCAGATATCTCCCTGAAGCGCAGGATCTATCCTCCAGAAAAGCACACATGGTACAAGGATGTTCACAAATGCAGGGCCTGGTGTTTCAATGGCTTTTTTCACCTTGCTGGCTACATCCATGTAGTTATGTAGCGTGGTCTGGGCAACATAGGGGATATGGTGGGCCGCAGCAATACTGGTGAGATCCTTTGGTTTCTGAAGTTTTCCAGGTATAACGCTTCCAGCGGGAGAAGTGGTTGCATTGGCACCCTTGGGGGTAGCACTGCTTCTCTGTGCTCCGGTGTTCATATACCCCTGGTTGTTGTAGCAGATATAAGTGAAATCATGACCTCTCTCCAGGGCTCCCGAGAGTGACTGCAGACCGATATCGTAGGTCCCTCCATCTCCTCCGAAGGCTACGAACTTGATCTCCTTATCTATCTTGCCCTTTTTCTTTAATGCCTGGTAGGCGGCTTCTACTCCTGCTGCTCCCGCTCCGGCATTTTCAAAAGCTGTATGGATCCAGGGCACTCTCCATGCACTGAAGGGGTAGACTGTGGTAGATACCTCGAGGCATCCTGTCGCGTTAATAACCACCAGGGGATGGTCTATTCCCATGAGTCCCTGGTGTACAGCAGTAGGTGCACCGCATCCGGGACACATGCGGTGTCCCTGGGTCATAGGGCTTTCCTTGTGGATGACATCTTTGATCTTTATACTCATCTTCATTCCCTCCCTACTCAAGAAGGCCTATATAGCGCTCTTCGGGTGTGTTAATGCCGTTAATGAGGTCCATAAAGATGTCCTCGGCATACTGGGGGAAGAAATCCCTCCCACCAAGGCCGTAAATGCAGCTGTTAACAGGTATCGTTTCTCCAGCCCCGTACAGGGCGCTCCTGATCTCGGCAACAAGAGGGGCAGTCCCACCAATACTCAGGCATCTGTCCAGAACTGCCACGGCCTTTTTGCCTTTAAGAGCTGCAGCTACAGCTTTTACTGGGAAGGGACGGAACATGCGGATACGAAGGCATCCAACCTTGTGTCCCTTATCTCGCATTTCGTCTACTACATCCTTGACCGCTCCTGATGCAGAAGACATCACCACGATGACATGTTCCGCATCTTCCGTTCTGTAGCAGTCTATCATGGGATAATAGCGGCCTGAGATAGATTCAAATTCCCTGGCAATTCCTTCATAGAGTTCAAGGGCCTTTTTATGAGCCTCGATCTGCTGGCGCTTGATCTCGAAATAATATTCCGACATGGCAAAAGAGCCGTAGCTTACAGGGTTATCCACGTCAAGAAGGGCATTTACCGCTTGTCTTTCTCCCACAAAAGTTTTAACTGTATCATCATCCATATATTCCACCGGCTCAAAGCCATGGCTGGTGATAAATCCATCCTGGCATACAAAAACCGGGGTAAGGATATCATCGTTCTCGCTAAGACGCACGGCCATTATGGCTGAATCATAGGCTTCCTGGGCATCTTCGCAGTAAAGGTGTATCCATCCGTAATCTCTTTGGGCCATACTGTCACTGTGATCACAGTGAATGTTTATTGGGGCGCCTACGCTCCTGTTCACGAGCCCGAAAACAATGGGAGTTCTGAAGCATCCCGCAATTGGGAAGATCTCGTGCATAAGGGCCACACCGTTTGCGCTGGAAGCGGTCATAACTCTTGCCCCTGCTGCAGAAGCTGTCACACAGGCAGTAATCGCTGAATGTTCACTCTCAACGGTTACAAAGTTGGTTTCAACCTTGCCATCTGCAACAAATTCGGCGAATTTCATGATTATGTCCGTTGAAGGGGTGATGGGATATGCGGCAACTACATCCGGATCGATCTGTCGCATGGCCTCCGCAAAAGCCCAGTTCCCTGAAGTTATCTCTTTACGCGGCATCTTTTTTCCGCTCCCTTCTATGCGAAGTCGGCCTCAGGCCGCATCTCTATCGCCTTTTTGGGGCATACCTGGGCGCATATTCCACAACCCTTGCAGTAGAAGTAGTCGATCCCAGTGACCTTCCCATTCTCATCCACCGTGATGGAGCGGTCAGGGCACTGAACCCAGCAAAGCATGCAGGAAATGCAGTCTTCTTCATTCCATACCGGTCGAATACTTCTCCACTGGCCGGTCTCAACGTTCTCCGCCGAGGCTCCGTAGGCGATACCTCCCATGGGAACATCCTGCCATTTCTTCGGTTTACCGACATCTTTCATTTCTTTCCAGTTCTTGATCTCGCTCATCCTATCTGTGCCTCCTCGTAACCTCTCTTTATAGCCCGGAGATTGGCAGAAAGGATCTTTTCCGGAAGTTTAGCCATCTTGTGGGCAAAATGATCCACAAATGCCTGGATGGGTACTTCTGTGAAGATCCGGGCAAAGGTTCCAAGCATGGGTGCGTTTGGACGATTCTGTCCGAATTCCTCCAGGGTTATTTTGGTAGCATCAATGGCAATAACCTTCACTGATTCGGGTAGACCGAGTTTTGTCTTGACGTCTGCCGGAGACATGGAAGTATTTATCATGTAGACAGTCTTCTCACTACATCCCTCGGTAGGACGGGCTGCATCCAGCAGGGTAGGGTCAATTACAGCTACTACATCAGGATTCTGGACACCACAGCGTTTCCGTATTGGTTGGTCCGATACCCTGTTATAGGCTTTCATTGGAGCTCCCTGACGCTCTGCTCCATATTCCGGAAAGGACTGAACGAACTTCCCGGCTTCAAACAATACTTCGGAGAGTATGGCTGAGCCTGACTTGGCTCCCTGTCCTCCCCGGCCATGCCACCGGATCTCAATGTTCTTGGACACTCGGCTGACACTCCTTTCAAATTTGTATGTTGTGGATATTGTATATTTTTCAAAACTCCTGTGATTGTAACATATGGATTCGGATTTAACATCGGAATAAACCGAAACATCGGATCCCCCTGAGTGGATAAAAGTGCATAAAGAATAGTTCAACCCCGGGAGGGGGCTTACACCTTTCTGAGGGTGAAAAGGATGGAGGGGCAAAAAGCATCATCCTGCCTTTTCGATCCGATCAAAGAGAAATGTCGTATTCCACGAGCAAAGGACCGAGCTTGTCCAGCTTTGATGTTGCTTCTCCCGATTTCCGTCTTCCTATTTCAAGGACCAAGGCATCCACAACGGTCATGAATGAGACAGTAGAGTAATGGGTTGTGTTCTGGGGACAGAGAAGAAGCTCAGTGGCCAAAGGAGCAGCAGGACTGGAAAGGCTGTTCGTTATCAGGACGGTCCGAATAGAACGTTCACTTGCAAATCTTACTGAGGCAATGGTCCTTTTTGTGTAGTGGGGGCTTCCTGCCATCAGGGCAATAAGAACGTCCGCTTCGGACATGTCCATCATCACATCAAGCATGTTCTCCGTTCCGTATGAATCCACAAGGAAAACATCTGGAAGGAACTGGTGGAGAAGGGCTTGCAGATAGACAGCCAATCCCCTTGTGGATCTTAACCCGATAATATAGATCCTTCTTGCCGATTCGATAAGCGTGACCGCCCGCGGAAAACTTTCAGAGAGATTACGACTCCGAAGGCCTTTCAGATTCTGAATATTCTCCTCTATGACCTGGTCAAGAATATCAGTTGTTTCATGATGCGCAAAGGTATCTCTGAGCCTGTCCAGAGGGGGGATGCTTGCATGGTACAGAACCCTCTGAAGTTCTTCCTTGACCGCCGTGAAGTTCCTGTATCCAAGACTGGAGGCTGTTCTGAGAACAGTAGCATTGCTGGTTTCAGTTTCTTTCGCTATTTCCGCTGCAGTAAGAAAAGCGGCCTGTTGATAGTTATTCAGGATCCATTCGCATATTATCCTCTGCTGAGATGGAAGGGTGTTCCTGGCCGTTCTGAGCTGCTGGAAAATTCCACCGGTGAAATCACCGGAACTCTTTTTGACCTGTTCTTTCCGCTTCATGGAGGGACCCTCCTTTTTGATACATTGTAACGCATTTTGATTGTATAAAAAATACAATAACGTGCAAATTTTCACATAATTGACAATTTTTTTGGATGCACGTATATTCGCGATATGGTAAATAAGATATCACTTCCAGGCATAATGCAATATACAGATATCATATGTTATTCATGTGTACAATATCTCCCATATTTTCAATACTTCAGAGGCCATGAAACAATAAGGACAGTGTCAAACATTTTTTAAGGTTATGTTAATAAAAACTGAAAGCATAGGAGGAATCAGAAGGATGAGAAGAGTACTGGGAATAATGCTTGTAGTGACATTGATCTCTTTCGCATTAGCAGCAGGTGCTGTTGAGAGGCTTTCTCTCGCCACAGGAGGAACAGCAGGGACCTATTATCCAATTGGTTCAGGGATAGCATCCATCATTTCAAAACATGCAGAGGGTATCGAGATCACTGCCGAATCTACAGGGGCTTCAGTAGCCAATCTGAAGATGCTGAGGGAATACAAGATCGACATGATGATGGGGGCATCCAATACCTCCTGGGGGGGGTACAACGGACATGCTCCTTTTGACGACAAACCGGTAGAGAACATCAGGGGTATTGCATGCCTTTATCCGGAGGTTTTCCAGTTCATCACGCTCAAAGATTCAGGTATAAAGACGATCTACGATCTTAAGGGGAAAAAGGTTGCCCTTGGTGCAGCTGGGAGTGGCACCGAGAGGACTGCCAAGATGGTGTTCGAAGCTCATGGGATGTCCTATGATGACTTTGATGAACAGTTTCTCAATTTTGGAGAGGCTGTTACTGCTCTCAAAGACAGGATCATCGACTGCGCTGTAGTCGGAGCGGGAGCCCCAACTTCAGCGGTGGTGGATGCCACGGCGACCCTGGATATAACTTTTGTTGAACTTGACCGGGGTGCAATGGACCCCTTCTGCGCAGAACGTCCTTACCTCGCCATGATGGTACTACCCGCAGGGACCTATAAAGGGCAGGACAAGGATGTACCTGTAGTAGCAAGTCCCGCTATCCTCAGCGCCAATGACAGGATGAGCGAAGACCTTGTTTACAGGATCACCAAGGCTCTCTGGGAAAACATAGACGAGCTGGCTGCAGTTCATGCCCAGGGAAAGAACGTCAAACTTGAAACTGCTCTGAGTGCCATGTCCGTCCCGCTCCACCCCGGAGCAGAGAAGTATTACAAGGAAGTGGGACTTCTGAAATAGTTCCCTTTGCGATGGAGCCTGGGGAATACCATTATGGCACTCCCCAGGCTCGACATATCTGAAGAAAATAAGGATGGTATGGCTTTGAAACGTATTTATTTCTCGGGCCTCGCGGTATTGTTCCTCCTTCTTATCTGGTTCTTAAGGCCCGTTATCGTAATTCAGGTGCAGACCCTGAATACAGGAGAGATACTCTATCTGAGAGAGATAAAACCAGGATACACCTTTGCCACCCTTATCCGTCATTCTGTACATCTCACACCTGTTTATGAATATTACAGGATAGATAATGACGGAAGGATCATTGTGACAGGTACGAGATTTCAGGATCTGGGGTGGGGAGTTCCAAGCACTTTTGAAGATGATTTCATGTTCGAAAACAATTTTATGGTCATTAAGAACATGAATAAACATATAGAATTCGTCCCTTTCAGGATCAGTTACATAGCCAGCCCCCATCTTCTGCTCGATGACTGTAAAAGAGACATAGACCTTGCTGCAATGTTCGATAACTGGGAAAGAATTGATATTTCCGCAAAGAAGGAGCCCTATATCTTTTATCTTTTCAGAGGTGAAAAAGATGTTTTTCCGGAAAAAGACAAAAAGCGATGATAACCTCAGTACAGAAGAAAAACTGAAACTTCTCAACGAGAAATTTGAGAAAAGGAGGGATCTTTCCGGTTCTGCAGCAAGGATCTGTACCGTCCTTGCTGTTCTGATGTCACTTTTTCACCTCTATTCATCGGGGATACACATGCTCCCACAGGCTCAGCACCGGGCCATTCACCTTGCCTTTGCCATGGCTCTTACATTCCTGATATACCCGGCAACGAAAAGCCATAAAAGAAAAGTTCCCTTCTTTGATATCGCTGCGATCCTTTTCAGCCTTTTTGTGGGCGGATATCTTGTGGTTGATTACATGAACCTTGTAATGAGAGCCGGGGATCCCCTCACAAGAGACCTTATCCTGGGTGGTATCACCATATTCCTTGTACTCGAAGCCACGAGAAGGACCATGGGTTGGCCTCTGGTAATAGTGGCTCTCTCCTTTATGGCGTACGCCCTGTTCGGACATATTATCCCGGGATCTCTGGGGCACCGGGAATATGACATGGCCCGTGTAATTGAACATCTCTTTTTGACAAGTGAAGGTATCTATGGGGTGTGCATATATGTAACAGCCACATTTGTATTCATGTTCATCCTGCTTGGGGCATTCCTGAACGTTACAGGGGGGGCCCAATCCTTTATCGACCTTGCTTTTGCACTGACCGGGAAATACCGGGGCGGTCCCGCGAAGGCAGCTGTTGTGGCTAGTGGGTTGATGGGTACCATTTCCGGCAGCTCTTTTGCAAATGTTGCAGGTACAGGAACATTCACGATCCCCCTGATGAAAAGCGTAGGCTACAAGAGTGAATTTGCCGGAGGAGTCGAGGCTGCCGCATCTTCGGGAGGTCAGATAATGCCTCCTATTATGGGGGCGGCTGCTTTCATCATGGCTGAAATGACAGGTGTCCCTTATGGGAAACTTATCGTTCATGCCGCCATTCCCGCGATCCTCTATTATGTATCCGTATTTCTCATGGTGGATATCGAAGCAGCCAAAATGGGCCTCAGCGGGATATCCAGGGACAAGCTTCCCAGAATGCTCAAGGTATTGAAGGATGGAGGGTTTCTGCTACTGGCTCCGCTCAGTATAGTTTATATGCTCCTTGCAGGCTATTCCCCGATAAAGGCTTCCTATGTGGCGGTCATATTCGTAATAGTCGCTTCTTTCATGCGTAAGGCTACCAGAATGGACCTGAAGAAGTTCATTGATGCCCTTGAACTGGGGGCTAAAGGGGCACTCAGCGTTATAGCGGCATGTGCAGTGGCTGGAATTATCGTAGGATGTGTCACCCTTACCGGGCTGGGTCTGAAATTCGCAGATCTAATAGTCACACTTGCCCACGGCCAGTTATATCCCGCTCTTTTCCTTACCATGATGGCCTCGATAATCATGGGCATGGGGATGCCCACTACAGCCCTCTACATAATTCTCGGTTCAATGGTAGCACCTGCGCTAGTCAAGATGAACGTTCCCATTGTTGCCGCCCATCTTTTCATTTTTTATTTCGGTTGTATGGCTTCAGTAACGCCGCCTGTGGCATTGAGTTCCTATCTTGCAGCCGCTATTGCCAAGGCCGATTCAGTAAAAACAGCTTTGAATGGTCTCAAGCTCGCTTCTTCAGCCTTCATACTCCCCTTTATATTTGCCCTTTCCCCAAGATTGCTTCTAATTGATACAACGCCTCTAAGGGCTCTGATCGCAACTGGAAGCGCTGTCCTGGGTGTAATAGCTCTCGCATCATGTCTGGAAAACTATCTTTTTGGACCTCTTCATTTCCTACAGAGAGCTCTTGTCGGAGTTGCAGCGCTGACCCTTATGTACCCAGGCTGGCATACGGACCTTATTGGCCTGTTCATAATCGTTGGCATAGCTCTACTGAAAATAATGTCTAACAGGAAACAGACTTCAGAGTTGGAAACCGAGTTAGAAGGATAACCTGATCGGAGTGTGAATGACTTGAACAGAAATATCGCCATCATTGGTGCCGGAAATGGCGGAGTAAGCATGGGAGCCTTTCTTTCCCTGAAAGGGTGCAACGTTAATATTTACGACAAGGATCCCCATGCACTCGAGGATATCAGGAATGCAGGAGGGGTTGAACTCAAGGGAGTTTCTCTGACGGGATTTGCCGGTTTTTCAAGGATCACTGACAATCTGGCAGAAGCTATTGAAGACTGCAGGATCATCATGGTGGTAACTCCCGCCTTCGCACATAGAGAACTTGCGGAAAAGAGTGCACCTTACCTGACTTCAGGTCAGCACATCATCCTCAACCCCGGAAGAACTGCCGGGGCGATAGAATTCTTTAGAACCATCAAAGATCGGAACCCTCGTGCAGATTTCATAGTAGCTGAGGCCCAGACACTCATCTATGCCTGCAGGAGGACAGGGCCGGCTGAAGCTACTATCTATAAGGTCAAGAAGGAGGTTCTGCTTTCAGCTCTCCCGGCAATAAAGACAGATGAAGTTCTCGCAGACCTGAAAGAATTCTACCCTGAATTCAGGAAGGCCGAAAATGTATTGGAAACGAGCCTTCTGAATATCGGCTCCATCTTTCATCCTGCCCCTGCCATTCTTAACATTGCCAGGATAGAGTCGAGGGAGGATTTTGAATATTACATGGGCGGTATCTCTCCCTGTGTCAGCCATGTCCTTGAAAAGATAGATTCTGAAAGGGTTGAGATCGCCAGAGCCCTTGGAGTGAAAACACTTACCGTAAAAGAATGGCTTGAAGACGCCTATGAAGTCCAGTTCCTGGAATCGGATTCCATCTATGATGCGGTCCAGAAACAGTCAGGGTACAAAGGGATAGCCGCTCCCAAAAACCCTTACACAAGATATATCACAGAGGATGTTCCAATGAGCCTGGTACCCCTTTCGGAACTGGGCCGTTTTCTTGGCATTTCCACACCAACCATGGATACAATGATCGAACTTGCCAATCTGTTGCATCAGACTGATTACAGGACGAATGGTAGAAACCTGCGGGCCCTGGGGATCGAAGGTGTTACCCTGGAAGCCCTGAAAAGATTTGTGAACCTTGGACAGGACCTGTCTATCTGAACGGAGATAGAGTTGTAGTGCCGGACATTCCTGCAAAAGGGATGTCCATTGTTTTTGATCGGAAGGAGTAGAACCATGAACAAGGGCAGAATCGAAATAACGTATTTGTCTCAGGAAGACCTTCTCAAGGCTGGTTGTTTTGACATGCAATTGGCGATCAAATCGGTAAAAAGGGGACTCCTTGCTTTTGATGAGGGTCAGGTGCTGTTCCCGGATAAGATAGTCCAGATATTCGATGAAGAAACCCAGGAAAGGATTAACTGCCTCCCAGCAACTCTTCTGCCTGAAAAAATATGCGGTGTGAAATGGGTCTCTGTATTCCCTGCCAACCCGCGCAGATATGGTGTGCAGAACCTTTCTGCAATCTTCGTGCTTTCAGAGATCGAGAAGGGCTTCCCGTTAGCAGTGATGGATGGGACCCTCGCTTCCAATATGAGGGTTGCTGCGGTTGGAGCAGTAGCGGCAGAGTATCTCGCAAAAAAAGACCCTGTCAGCATCGGTTTCATTGGAGCCGGCGAACAGTCCAAAATGCATCTGGTGGGTATGAAAAATGTGTTTCCCCGTTTGAAGGAATGCAGGGTGGCGGCCAGGTATGAGGCAGAGGAAGAACAGTTCATTCAGGAAATGGGTACCCTTTTCCCTGAAATGACCTTTTCTGCCGGAAAAAAAGATCTGAAAACCGCCATGGACGGTGCTGACATCCTTGTAACCGGAACAAGTGCACAGGCACCTCTTTTAAAGGCAGAATGGATGAAACCGGGTGCCTTCTACAGTCACATAGGAGGGTGGGAGGATGAGTATGCTGTGGCCGAACAGTGCCAGAAGATCGTCTGCGACAGTTGGCAGACTGTGAAACACCGCACCCAGACCCTGAGCAGGATGTACAGGGATGGAAAACTTATGGATGAGGAAATCTATGCAGACCTGGTGGATCTGGTCTCCGGTAAAAAACCGGGTAGAGAAGCAGAAGACGAGAGGATCTATTTCAATGCGGTCGGACTTTCCTATCTCGATGTGACCATTGCCCATGACATGTATCTCAGGGCTAAGGAAACCGGAGTGGGAGGGGAACTGGCACTTCAGGAGAAATCCATTTTCAGCCATGAAGACCTGGGCAGTTTCATCCGTCTTCAGGGGAGAGATCTTTCATGAATTCCAGAGCTGCCACTTTTCTTTATCTAAGCCAGAGTGATGTCATCAAGTGCGGAGGACTCGATATGGCCATGGTCCTCGATAAGGTCGAGGAAGTTCTGGGCCTCAGGGATAAGGGTGAAACCTCCATGCCAGACAAGATATCTCTCAAATGGAAGGGCTGGGATATCAATTCCAGGATAAATGCCATGCCCGGATTTGTTGGCGGGAAATGTAATACAGGGGGAATAAAGTGGATAGGAAGCAAGCCTGAAAACCCCTCTAAATATGGCATTCCAAGGGCCTCTGCACTTACCATACTGAATGACCCGGAAACAGCTTTTCCCATCTGCGTTATGGACGGAACACTTATCAGTGCAATGAGGACGGGAGCTGTAACTGGAGTGGGTGCACGTTACCTTGCCAGAAAAGCTTCCCGATCATTGGCCCTTATAGGGGCAGGTGCCCAGAACCACACCCAGCTGAAGGCGGTCCTTACGGTCCTTCCGGGTATAGAAGATATAAGGGTCTGTGATCTTTCGCCTGAAAGAATCCGGGCATTTATCGATCATGAGAAAAACGGGAATACGGGCCTTAATTTCAGAGGAACGACGGAAGCCAGAGATGCGGTAGAAGGCGCCGATATTATCATTAGTGCCACCACTACCCTGAAACCTATAGTAAGAGCGGAATGGGTCAGGGATGGGGCCTATATTTCCAATGTAGGCAACTACGAGTATGAATATGATGTAGTAAGGAAAGCCAGCAAGATCCTTGCTGACAACTGGGAGGCCGTGATCCATCGGAAGAACCAGACAGCAGCCAGAATGTTGCTAGAGGGTGAGCTTCAGGAAAAGGACCTCTATGGTGAACTGGGAGAGGTCATCAACTTTAAAAAACCCGGTCGGGAGAACGACAGGGAGATCATCTTCTTCAGCCCCATAGGAATGGGGATCGAGGATGTTATTGTGGCAAAGGAGATATATGACAGGGCTGAGTCCCAGAGGGTAGGGACACGCCTCATACTGTGGGATGAACCTCTCTGGGTATAAAGCGGTTTCGGGAAAGGATCAGGTACAGTGAAGATCACAGGAATAGAATTATTTGAGATCAGGGTACCTCTGAAACATACCTACACCCTGTCCAGGGTAATAGGTTCAAAGGAATCAACGGAATGTGTCCTGGTTAAGCTTCATACCGACGGAGAAATCCAGGGGATAGGTGAGGCAGATCCCCACGTACCTTTTACAGAAGAATCTATGGAGAGCATCTCTTCCTGCATTCTAAATTATCTTGCCCCTGTGCTTATGGGGAAGGATCCCGAAGATATAGGAGAAATTAATCTGCTCATGGATCGCGAGGTCAAGCTGAACCTTATGGCCAAGGGTGCCATTGACATGGCATGTCACGATGTTTCAGGAAAGAGCAAAGGCCTTCCAGTACATGAAATGCTTGGAAGTAAAAACAGGGACAGTATTCCCCTGGTGTGGTCGGTGGGCAATTCCTTACCTGAGCGTACCCTTGAGGATATAAGGGGAGTTTATGATCAGGGGTACAGGACCGTAATGATAAAAACGGGTCACCTGGAACCTGCAACAGACCTTCAAAGAGTAAGGCTTGCACGCGAAACATGGCCTGATCTGAAGATAATAGTTGATGTGAATCAGGGATGGGATGTGGATACAGCCATAGCAGTCGGACGCGAAATGGAAAGCCTCGCTATAGAATTCCTTGAACAGCCCGTGCCATACTGGGATATAGAAGGGCTTTCGAAAATACGGAAGGCCATTCTTATTCCCCTTTCCGTGGACGAATCCCTTCTCACTATCCACGATGCACACAGGATCATCCGTGAGGGAGCTGCTGATATTTTCAGTGTCAAGGTTTCCAAGAACGGAGGAATAACCAGGACCAGCGAACTGATAGAGCTTGCCCGTGAGAACGGCATGAAATGCTGGATGAATTCGATGCTCGAGGAGGGAGTGACCCAGGCTGCAAGCCTGCAGCTCGGGTTAATAGCCTCGAACCTTCTGAATATAGGTCACGCTTTTTTCTCTCCGCTAAGACTTGCTGAGGATATTTCAACATATTCGGAAAACATCGGGGGGGTTGAGATTTTTCCTTCCCTAATGCCGGGATTGGGTATAGAACTCAAAGATAATGTGATCAGAAAATATCTGTTAACCGAAAGCAGTCATGGGATATAGGGATATTCCATAATTGCAAAGGGCCCTTGAAACACTTACCGGAGGGCAAAATGGTCCACTCAGCAACTCTATAAATAAAGGGGGCTCCTAAGGAGCCCCCTTTATTTATAACATGTTGGTCCTCAAATTGGCCTCTGGTTTATGCCTCTACAGGCATTTTGCCCATTTCAGCAAGTTCCTTGTAAGCCTTGTATCTTTCCTTAGCATCCTCTTCTGCTTTATCGAAGAGGCTTTCGGCCACATCAGGGAAGGTTTTAAGTAGAGATGAGTAGCGAACTTCGCTCATCAGGAATTCCTTGAAATCAGCTTTGGGTTCCTTGGAATCAAGGCTGAAGGGGTTCTTTCCCTGTTCTTTCAAGGTGGGGTTGAACCTGAAAAGATGCCAGTATCCAGCTTCAACTGCTTTCTTTTCCTGTTCCTGGGTCTTGCCCATACCTACCTTGATACCATGGTTGATGCAAGGAGCGTAGCAGATGATCAGTGATGGGCCGTCATAGGCTTCGGCTTCGGTAATGGCCTTCATGAGCTGGTTCTTGTCGGCTCCCATTGCTACCTGGGCCACGTAAACATATCCATAGGTCATGGCCATCCTGCCAAGGTCCTTTTTCTTTGTCCTCTTGCCCGAAGCTGTGAATTTTGCGACAGCAGCTGTGGGAGTGGATTTTGATGACTGGCCGCCTGTATTCGAGTACACTTCCGTATCGAAAACCAGGACATTCACGTTTTCCCCTGATGCAAGAACGTGATCAAGTCCACCATAGCCTATATCATAGGCCCAGCCGTCTCCGCCAAGGATCCAGACAGATTTGTCAACAAGGTAATCCTTGAATTCCTCTACTTTCGCAAGAAGAGCGTCTGCTTCTTTGCTTCCCATGGTCTTGCCGAAAAGTGCTTTCATTTTTTCAGCATTTGCTTTGGAGGCTTCAGGATCTTTCTTCTGGTCGAGCCAGGTGTTCAGTGTCTCTTTTGCATCTGTGGGGATATCCATGTCAAGGAGTTCTTTCACGGTTGCCTCAAGAGTGCTCCTGATATTGTTTACCGCCAGCCTCATCCCGTACCCATATTCAGCGTTGTCCTCGAAAAGGGAATTGGCCCAGGCAGGACCCTGTCCCTTGCTGTTGATGGTGTAGGGAGTACTTGGAGCAGAACCGCCCCAGATGGAAGAACAACCTGTGGCGTTAGCCACGATCATCCTGTCGCCAAAAAGCTGGGTAACAAGCTTGGCATAGGGAGTTTCTCCGCATCCTGCGCATGCCCCTGAGAATTCAAGAAGAGGCTGGCAGAACTGGCTTCCCTTTACAGTGTTCTTGTTAGTGAGAGCTGATTTATCGGTGACCTTGAGGGCAAACTCCCAGTTAGGTATTTCCTTTTCTGTCTGGGATGCAAGGGGTTCCATCACAAGGGCATCCACGGGGCAGATGTCTGCACAGTTACCGCATCCGGTGCAGTCAAGGGTTGATACCTGCATACGGAACTGGAGACCGGCAAATTCCTTGCCTTTTGTTTCCCTGGTCTCAAAGGTTTCAGGAGCCATGGCGACTTCTTTTTCATCGAGAAGGAAAGGCCTGATGACCGCGTGAGGGCAGACGAAGGCACACTGGTTGCACTGGATACATTTGTCTGCGATCCACTCAGGGACGTTGATGGCTACTCCGCGTTTTTCATAGGCAGTGGTCCCATTGGGGAAACTGCCGTCTTCCCGGTTAGCGAAAGCGCTTACAGGAAGTTTGTCTCCCTGCTGCATGTTCATAGGCATACAGACGTTCCTGATAAAGTCAGGAAGAGCCTTTTCTTCTGAAGCTTCGGATACTGCGTTTGCCCATGACCGGGGAATCTCGATCTTCTTGAGATTCTCCATACCCTTGTCCACAGCCTGGTAATTCATTTCGACGATCTTGTCACCTTTTTTACCGTAGGTCTTTTTGATGGCGTCTTTCATGAATCTGACTGCATCTTCGATAGGTATTACCTTGGCAAGTTTGAAGAAGGCTGACTGCATGATCATGTTGATCCTGTTACCAAGGCCGATCTCCTGACCCAGGTCGACCCCGTTGAGAACATAGAAATCGATATCGTTCTCTGCAAGGTATTTCTTGACATGGCCTGGAAGATTCTTTTCAAGCTCTTCCAGATCTGTCCACTGGGTATTGAGGAGGAAAGTGCCGCCTTTCTTAAGGCCTTCAAGAACATCGTAAAGATGGACATATTCCTGTTTATGACAGGCGATGAAATCTGCCTCATCGATCAGGTAAGTTGATTTGATAGGTTTGTTCCCGAACCTGAGGTGAGAAATTGTAACTCCTCCGGATTTCTTGGAATCGTAGGCAAAGTAGCCCTGCGCATACAGGTCTGTATGATCACCGATGATCTTGATGGAATTCTTGTTGGCCCCTACTGTCCCGTCTGATCCAAGTCCCCAGAACTTGCAGCGGATAGTGCCTTCGGGAGCTGTCGAAATCTTTTCTTTTTCCGGAAGGGAAGTGAAGGTGACGTCGTCAACTATACCTACAGTGAACTGATCCTTGGGCTCAGGAAGTTTCAGG
>JAFGMB010000220.1 GCA_016927765.1 Synergistales bacterium | reverse complement strand
CACCCTGATAAGGGTCTCATCGTCCATCCCTGAGCCATTATCCTCTATTTCAAGAATCAGCCATCCCGAGACAGTATCTTCGGACAAAGTGATCCTGATCTCGGAAGCACGTGCATTAAGACTGTTCTCTGCTATATCCAGAATATGTTGTGAAAGGTCTTCAAGCATTGTCCCTGATATCTCTCCCTAAACTGTCTGCCCGGTCCTGATAATTCTCCATGAGTGAAAAAACTCCCGTGTAACGATATTTTCAGAGGCTCAGGTCTCTAAGCAGGTCTATTGTACGCAGGTCTCTTTCGTGATATTCTGTCACATCTAATTTTGAAATCTCATTCCTCACGTAAAGGATCTGTTCACGTATGGGATCACCTATCTCAAGATCATCCATAAGTCTGTCCATATTCTCGAGAATGTCAGAATTAAGCCTGCCAGTTAGATAACTGAAGATGAAAGTGGCTTTCGTGAGCCATCTCAGCAGTGGTTCAGTTTGATTCCATGCTTCTTCGAACAACAGCGAAAAATTGAAATCCTCTGATTCCTGAGAGTATTCATCATCAGGTTCACCCCAGTATCCGATAAGAAACAGAGGGATATCAGGCCCTACCGCAAAGAGATCCCAGAGGGCCTCTGTGGCCTCAGCCGAAGGGCCATACATGGAAAAAAGGGCTATAGCCTTCGCATGAGATCTTGCCGGTGACTGGTTCTCGTCCACTTCAGCAAAACTAAGCACGGAACCATAATCCTCCATTTCGAGCAAACACCTGTAATAAAGGGTTTTCCCGAAGGTCTGGTCTTCCGGATCGATCTCTATCAGCTCTCCAGCCATCTGAAAGGACTGGCTGATATCCCCTGAAGTGAAGAATGAAAAAGCGAGGCGTTGAAGAATGGCAATGTACAGTATCCCTTCATCCTCATCGTAGAATAACGATCGCCTATCACTCTCTTCCTTGTCCGGTAAAAAGGACCTGACAATGTCCAAAGCCTTTTGAAGTATCTTTATTCGATCCTCCTCTTCCTGGGCACTATCAGCAAGGAGTACCATCGCTTCTGGGTTATCTGGATCTGCTTGAAGGACCTGCCTGGCTATGTGGTCTATTTCTGCAGGATCTTCTGAAGAAAAAGCTCTTTGTAGCAGAAGATCTATTTCAGTATCATCGATTTTTTCCATGATAACTTACCTCCAGACCAACCGGCCAAGTATATTTTTTGCATGAACCAGCAAAGTTTATTTGAAAGGTCTTTATTCGTCAAATTGATCTATCCATGGGGATATAATTGATCTTAAATTGAAGGAGTGAGCGCAGGAGATTGTATAATATAGTCCTTACAGGAAATTACAATGAAAAGGGAAGGTGAATTGTATGAAAAAAAGATATTTCTTAATCCCCTTAATGTTCCTCTTCATGGTTTCAATCTTTATGAATTACGCTATCAGTACAGCGATGGCCAAAACGCCCCAGGAACGTATAGATGGAGCTGTAAAAGTAATACGGGAAATGAGTGAACAGGAAGATGCCGGAGCCATGGCCGATGTACTTCACAACGCAAAGGGGGTAGTGATTTTCCCTTCAGTGGTGAAGGCAGGTTTTATCCTGGGTGGTAAATATGGTGAGGGCCTAATCCTGAAAAAGGATGCTTCCACTGGAAGATGGTACGGGCCAAGCTTCGTGAACGTTGTTGGGGCTTCATGGGGATTGCAGATAGGTGCCCAGGCCATAGCATTGGTGCTTGTGATAAACAATGAACGCGGCCTGGAACCCTTCACCGCCGGAGACAGTTTCAAACTGGGCGGCGATATCGGTGTAGCTGCGGGACCTGTGGGAAGAAGGGGTGAGGCAGCAACAGATATCAAGCTCAAAGCCTCAATATATAGTTATTCTATGAGCAAAGGGCTATTTGCTGGCCTTTCACTTGAAGGAGCCGGCATGAACGTGGATGAGAACGCAAACCAGGTTTACTGGGGTAAGGCGACCACTCCGCGGGATGCGCTAAAAAAGAAAGCATCCCGGGCAAGCATTCTGAAGCTTACAAGGGAAATCGAAAGGCTGATGGCCAAAGATAAATGACAAAAAAGAAGCCGCTCTCCTCAGGAGAGCGGCTTCTTTTAATTATTTCCGGTCCATAGGGTTAGTAAACTCCCTTACAAGATCGTGAAGCTTCACAAGACACTGTGAATCATCAAGACCGGCAAGAGAGAGTACCTCATCGTCAAGCCCATGGGGCAGTTTTTCTCCAGGTTTACTGATGAAGATCTTTGTGTGAGAAGTCCTTTCAACATGTTCGGGATCATAAAACAATTCTTCGAAAAGCTTTTCTCCTGGCCTGGATCCTGAAAACTCTATGTCTATGTCCTTATAGGGCTCATAGCCGTGGAGCCTGATCAGCATTTCCGCCATTTCAAGGATCAGCACGGGTTCTCCCATGTCAAGAACGAAAACCTCTCCACCCTTTCCGATTGCCGCGGCCTGAAGGACAAGGCTGACAGCCTCAGGTATAAGCATGAAATATCTTTTCATTTCCCTGTGTGTTACGGTCACAGGACCACCTTTATGGATCTGCTTTTCAAATCTTGGGATAACACTCCCCCTGCTTCCGAGGACATTTCCGAACCTGACAGTCATGTAAGCTGTTCCCGGATACTGTTGGGACTTCTTCTCCACCACCATTTCTGCCAGTCTTTTAGTGGCACCCATTACACTCGTAGGGTTAACCGCCTTATCTGTGGATATCATTACCATTCTCTCGCAGCCATGCTGGCCTGCCAATTTGGAAATGATATAGGTTCCCATTCCATTTACACGGCAGGCCTCCCTTGGATTGCTCTCCATAAGGGGAACATGCTTATGTGCGGCAGCATGGAAGATCACCTCCGGCCTGTAGGCAGAGAACACTTCCTTCATTGCCATTTCATCTGCCACATCTCCGATAACAGGCAGGAATTCAACCGAGGACCCCCTGTCTTCGAAGTTCTGAAGGAGTTTATATATGGAATGTTCGCCGTGCCCTAAAAGTATTAAACTTGATGGCTCATATTTCAGAAGCTGAAGACATATCTCACTGCCTATGGAACCTCCTGCCCCTGTTACAAGGACCCGTTTCTCTCTGATGATGCTCCTTATACCCTCAAGATCCAGTTTCTGTGGGTCCCTGCATAGAAGATCCTGAAGCTCCACGTTGCGCAGTTTATTGACACTGACCTTCCCGTCCGCCAGATCTCTGAGGCTTGGCAGCACTCTTACCTCGATACCCAGATCGGAGAGGATGCCGAACAGAGATCTTATCTTTCCAGAAGAAGCGGTAGGCATAGCTATGAGAGCGCTTTCGACCTTTTTTCCCCTCACGATGGAAGAAAGATCTGAAGTAGATCCAAGGACCTTCAGACCAGCAATGTTTTTGCCCAGTTTGACGGGATCATCATCTACAAAACCAACGGGGATAAGGTTAGAAGAATTTCTCTTGAGATCCCTCGCCAGGTATGAACCAGCTTCTCCAGCTCCGATGATGAGGGTCCTTTTTCCTTTTGAAACCCTGTTCAGGGATGCCCTGAACAATCTCCATGAAAACCTTGAACCTGTGATCAGGAATAGACCGAGTAAAAGCATAATTGCAAGGGAGGACCTGGGAACGACGAGTCCCCTGATGAAACGTTCCACCAGCATAAATGTAAGGCAGGAAAAGGCATACCATCTTGCGAGCCTGGCATATTCCTCAATGCTGGCCTGGTTCCAATATATGGAGTATAACTTCCCTACATGGAAAAAAACTATAGTAATGGCAGAGAAAAGGGTGGCGCTTATGAGTAGATCATCGCGATAGGCATGTTCAATATAAAGGGTTAACCTCAATGCATAACCCATATATACAGAAAAAAGAAGGATACTCAGATCAAGAAAATACAGCCTCCACGTTTTTTCTGGGATTTTGAGCCAGAGATCTCTACATCTGATCAGTAAAGAGGATCTTTTCAAAGCTTCTGCCTCCAGGTCTCCCGTGAAAAATTAATGTCTATCCCCCCAGAAGAATTGCCAGATTATCCCGAAAAATAATACAAGGACTCAGGGGATCACGACATCCCTCAAGTTTCGGGATGCCGTGATCTATCCGGATATATGAGGATCAGAGGATGATCTTCCCCCCACCCTTTTTCTGTTGACCGCTCATTCTGTTAAGCTGTTCCAGAACGGCCGGCGATGCGACATCGATCTTTGGTTTTTGTGCCTGTTTAGAGGCGAGTTCCTGCATTTTTTTCTCGTATTCTTCCATACTTTTCCTTATGGTCTCAACGTCACCCTTGATCCACTGAAGGATACTGTCTGACATGGCCTTGAGAATGTCCTCTCCAGGCATTTCGTCTATGAGACCAAGATCTTTCATGATCCTGTGTTCTTCCGTGATGGATTCGAAGATATCCTCTTCATCAATGAGTCCTTTGCGATAAAAGACCCTGCCAAGAATGTTGAATCTGCTTCTCATGTTCTCCTGGTTAAGAGCTAATCCATCTACTCTTGCCATTAACATGGAAAGAAGTTCATCCAGGCTTATTTGCATTGGAATTGACATTACATGGGCTCCTTTCAAATTGGTTTAGGTTGATATTTTAGCACTTAGCGACAAAGGATGATAACGATAATAGAGGTGCCGAAAATAGGGCATACCTGATCAAACGTTAAAACGGATTTCTATCATGTCTCCATCCTGAACAATATAATCCTTCCCTTCAAGCCGGAGTTTTCCTGATTCACGACAATGGGCAAAGGAATTCTGGTGATCGAGAAAATCCTCGTAATGGACGACCTGGGCCCTGATGAACCCCCTTGCAAGATCTGAATGTATAGTCCCTGCTGCATCCACAGCTGTCGCTCCATTCTTTAAGGTCCATGCCTTTACTTCATCTTTACCTGTAGTAAAAAAAGAGATGAGACCAAGCATTGAATGTGCCTGGGATATGAGCCTGTCCCTACCTGGTTCCGTAATGCCCAGATCATCCATGAATTCCTTCTGTTCCTGGGGTTCAAGCTCTGCCATTTCCATTTCTATACTTCCAAAGACTTTTACCATTTTGAGATCTTTTTGAAGGATAAGCTCTTTCAATCTGTCCATTTCCGGAATGGAGTCATCAGTTGTCTGATTTTCGTCTATATTTAACACGAGAAGTTCAGGTTTCAGTGTAAGAAAGGCAAAACCACTAAGGGATTTTATTTCCTCAGGATCAAGTTCCAGATCCCTCAAAGGTCTCTCCTCAATGAGATGAGCAACACATTTCTCCAGGGTCGCTTTTTCTTCCATTTCTTCGGTTTTCAGTTTTTTCTTTTCTGCCAGACGGGAAAGACGATTTTCGGTCACATCCAGATCCCTCAGTATCAACTCCATTTCAACGATCTCCCAATCCCTGCAAGGGTCAATGCTGTCTTCGGGATGGGGCACATCTGGATTTTCAAAACACCTTACCACATGTATAAGGGCATCAGACTCCCCTACAAATGAAAGGAAAGCATTCCCAAGTCCTGCTCCTTTACTGGCATCACGCGAAATTCCTGCCAGATCGACAAATTCGACAGTGGCCGGAGTCTCCTTCTTAGGTTCAAAGAGTTCTACAAGATGATCGAACCTCACATCGGGAACGGGAACCACTGCCCTGTTCGGTTCAGTTTTTCCGCTTGCGTAGGGTTTTACCTCTGCGCCAGCTTTCGTAATGACATTAAAAATGGTCGTTTTCCCTGATAATGGAAGCCCGACAATGCCACACTTCAACATGGATAAATCACTCCCAATCGAATGGAACCTTCATAAAAATCATATGGTTAAACCTGAAATATCCGTACCGAACGAGAATATCAGAGAAGATACGCTTTATCAAATTGTTGTATTATAAATGTTAAAAAACATCTGATCTCGAAAAGTTTTCTTAGATAATACCCTTAACCGTCATTCCGGATTATAAACCCTGGAATGAAAGTGACAAAAACCTGAAGGGAGGATCCTTTCTTGTCCAGATATCCATTTACACTTATCATGGCTCTTACATTGACAACTCTAATTTCTGTTCCGGCCCAGGCCGGTGAGATCATCCTCAGGCAGATAGACTTCTACCCTGGGGAAGCAAAACTGACATACCAGGTCGAGGCCGGGGATCATATAAAACTGGAACTTCCAGGGGCTTTTGACCCTTCTACCATAGGATTTACTTCCTCCCCCGGAGCTGAGGTCTATTTTTTCGAAGTTAAGGAAAATCATAGAACGAACTGGATCCCTCCTTCGCTGAAGGACCTTTTCAATAATATGGCCTCCATGGACCAGGAAATATGCAGCCTTTCGTCTGATCTTGCTGCCTTCCACCAGACAGCCGGATTTCTTGATAAATTCACGACCAGCACCCTCCAGGCGGAAGATGTCTTCTTTTATCTCGATAAGATCGAGGAAAAAAGGTCAGACACAGAATCGGCGATCCTCAACACCAGCAGGATCCTTGATAGAAAAAGGAAAGAACTCGAGATACTAAGATCGACAATAGAAGAAAATATGCCTGTAAATTCAGACAGGGTCGTAAGTGTGGAGATTAAAAGCAGCGGAACAGGGAATATCTATATTCAAGCCTGGACAGAAGAAGCAGGGTGGGAACCCTATTACAGGATCCACCTGGATACCCTTGAGCAGACCATGAACTTCGGGATCAAGGCCCGGACCTTTCAGAAAACAGGCATTGATTTTGAAGGCCCTATTCTTTTCCATTCCACCTCTCCAGAGAAGAATATAGCCTGCCCTGAGATAGAACCGCTCCCAATAGATCTTGAGGATATCAAAGCTCCTGTGGAGAATAGAAAACATTCATTACCCTATTCAGATAATATCCTCGATCCCAGGGACAACCTCCGTATATTGACCGGTGTTACGGACCTTATCACTTCCAGTTCAGGAAGGATCCAAGGGAAGGGCACTCCTGTCCTGATAGACCTTGGCTCTGAAAACCTCGATGTATCTGTCGACATGGAAATTGTCCCATTTCTTTCTCCTAATGCATGGGTGACCGCAACTCTCGAAAAAACCCTTAGGCCTATAATGGAGGGGACAGCAGAATTACGGATGGACGGAAAGATCATTGGAGATTTTTTTCTCCCCTTCCTGATGAGGGGTGAAAAACTGAAGATCCCCTTCGGCAATTCTCCATTGATCACGGCTTTCAGGGAAGAAACTGTCCCCACCATGGGATCGAATGGCTCTGACCTGGAACATCTGGAAGTTGGATACAGGATCAAGTTGAAAAATGGGCTTTCCCGTGAAACCCCTGTCCGCCTTACGGAAAGGCTCCCCTATCCCACATCCGGGGAAATAATCATGGACTTGCTTGATATCGAACCCGAACCGGATCTGGATCATGGACATAACCTGCTTTCCTGGGATTTTCATATGACCCCGGGAGAACAACAGGAAATTTACATTCTATACCGTATAAGTTACCCTGCTTACAGGGAGATAGGGATAAGATAATATGGTAAGGGAAAAGTAACTTTTATGAATAAAAGGCAGGTGAAGAATCATATATATTACTGTACTTGTGGACGATCTTTGCGGCAGTCCCTCTCTGAAAGGGGAACACGGCCTGAGTATGTTCCTTGAAACACCTCGAGGGAACCTTCTTTTCGACACCGGATTAGGATGGTCCCTGCTACATAATGCCAGGGAACTAAGTGTAGATATCTGTAAGATTGATCAGGTAGTACTCAGCCATGGCCATTATGACCATACATGGGGACTGAACCAGCTACTGCTTAGAAGAGGTTCCATCCCTGTATGGGCCCATGAGGATTTCGACAAACCCCATTACAGCTACCGGAATATGCGTAAAAAATATATCGGTTCCTCCCTGGAGCGTTCACATCTTGATTTCAGACCTGTTGAAGGTATTGTGGAAGTGACTGAAAACGTCTGGGCCATTTCAATTCCCAAGACGGAACGACACCTGGCCTTTCTTCCGCTGGACAGCAGCCTGGTAGTTTTCGACAGCGAAGGGACCCCTGAACAGGATCCCCTTCTCGATGATCTTTCCCTCCTGGTAAAAGGCTCCAGGGGATACAGCGTTATCCTTGGATGTGCTCACTGCGGAGTGGTCAATATCCTCGAAAAGGCAGCTCATATAACCGGCACAAGAAATTTTTATACGATCATCGGCGGGATGCATCTCGCTTCCCAGCCCCTGGAATTCATCGACAGGACAGTTGATACACTTGCGCGATCTTTCAGCATAGAAAAGTGGAGGCCTAACCACTGCACAGGATTCAAGGCCGCGCTTACCCTGGGTAAGGCCGTGAAAAATCTTGAATGGGCCTCCTCAGGACAATCCATGGAACTTTAGAGGTGATCCTATGGCGGAAAAACAGGATATGGATAAATTGGTACAACAGTACCTGGAAGCAATAAGATCAGCAGGATTTCGTATGACCAACCAGCGAAAAATAATCATCGAGACCCTCCTGAAGAATATGGGAGACCATCCAAATGCACAGGAGCTTCTCGAAATGGCTCAAAAGAGAGACCCTTCCATCGGGATAGCTACAGTTTACAGAACAGTCGAACTCCTGAACAATATGGATCTCCTTAACCTTACGAATCTTCAGGAAGGGTTCAGAAGATATGAGATGGCGGACGATAACCTGCATCTTCATTTTTATTGCAGATGTTGCGGATCTGTCTACCATACCAGCGCAGATAAGGAAAAGGAAAACCTTATACGGCAATGGGCCGGTGAGGCCGGGTTCAAAATAATGCCCCAGGTACTTGAGATCTTTGGCATCTGTGAAAAATGCCAGGCCGAACTTGATGAAATTCAAGAAGAAGATCATTTTTTCAGGTGCAACCCAAGATGTGGCAGATTCGGCAGGTGGAACGACCCGGGACAGGGAAGAGGCAGGAGACGCTGGTGTCGGAATGCCTGATCCTTGATCATAGATCAGGTTCTAACCTTTCCTGACATTTGCACTTGACATGAAAGATCACCGGAGTATAATCTTATTGATAACCATTATCAATACCGCCACAAGGAGGAGATTTTTCATGCCAGGATTTGACGGAAGAGGGCCTTGGGGTGGATATGGCCCAGGTAGCGGGAGAGGTTTAGGTCCCTGCGGTGCAGGAAGAAGGTATAACCCCTATGGAAGAAGATTCCTGCGCAGAGGCTGGAGGGGCGGTCCCTGGTGTTACGATCCAGGGTATGAACCATATTATGAACCCTATCCTTATCCGGCTTCACGCCCTACCACCGAAGAGGAAAAAGCAGTGCTACAGGAACAGCTTGACTACCTCCAGACGAACATGGAAGAGATCAAGGCAAGATTGAAAGAACTTCAGGAATCTGAGTGATTGTAATAGTTATGGACTGGAATAAGCTCTTCCAGTCCATAACTGTGTCTTTTAATATACCAATTTCCCGAAACGGATAGGAGGAAATAGCATATGATCCTTGGAATAGCTACAGAAGGCAATAACATATGTTCCCATTTTGGACATGCTCCGTTCTTTACTATCGCAGACATCCAGGATGGCAAAATAGCGAACCTTGACAAGAAGCCCAATCCGGGACACTCTCCCGGCGCTTTGCCGAAATGGATGAAGGAACTGGGAATAGAACTGGTCATATCCGGGGGAATGGGTCCAAGGGCCCAGGATCTTTTTGAGAATCTTGGCATCCACACTCTTGTTGTACACCCAACCACGGTTGAAGAATTTCTTGCGTCCTATCTTGAGGGGAACGTTAAAACCGGCCCAAGTGCATGTCACCATGTCAACGGAGAATAATCCGGTCAGAATAGCAGTTGCAAGTGGTAAGGGAGGGACTGGCAAAAGTTGTGTCAGTTCTTCCCTGGTACTTTCCAGAGACTCTGTGACAGCAGTAGATGCAGACGTGGAAGAACCAAATCTTTCACTTCTTCTGGATCAAACCCTTCACCGGCAGAAAGATGTGACTGTTCTTGTTCCAGAAATCGATCCATCAGTTTGTACAAGATGTGGGAAGTGCAGTAATTATTGTCTCTATGGCGCATTGACACAGATCGGGAACAATCCTCCACTTCTGAATAAGAATCTTTGCCATAACTGTGGTGTTTGTTCCATGGTATGTCCACCCAATGCAATAACAGAGATACCTTACAGAGTTGGTGAAATCAGATCTGCTCTGGATAAACAACCCAGGATAGTTGAAGGCAGGATAGACATTGGCACGGTCAACAGTATCCCAGTGATAAAGGAGGCTCTCAGGGAAGCCTCCAGACTTGGGGACCTTATGGTAATTGATTGTCCGCCTGGGACATCCTGCCCCGTAGTCGCATGTATGGAGGACGCAGATTTTGTTTTACTCGTCACCGAACCCACTCCATTCGGGCTTTCTGATCTGGAAATGGCTCTTGAACTTGCAACAATGCTTAAGAAAGACTGCGGTATCATAGTCAATCGAAGTGATCTTGCTGGAGAGGATCTACACGGTCTTTCCGAAAGATATAACGCACCTATCCTTGCTTCTTTCCCGTTCTCGAGAAATATCGCAGAAGCATACGCTCAAGGCATTTCCCCTATAAAAGTAGATAAATTGTGGGAAAAAGGGATCGGTTCCGTGTGGGAATTCCTTGAAAGAGAGGTCCTTTCATGAAACCGAGAGAAATAGTAATCGTCAGTGGAAAGGGCGGGACCGGTAAAACCACCATATCGTCTTCTCTATGCAAAATAACAGCCGGGAATTCCGTAATATGCGATACCGATGTAGATGCCCCCGATCTTTGGATCCTTATGGAACCAGAGATACAGGAAACAAGATCATTCAAAGGGATGGCCCAGGCTGAAGTCCAACAGGCCAGATGTGTGGAATGTGGTCTTTGCAGGGATTTCTGCCGCTTTGATGCCATATTGATGGATGACAGGAACAAGGCATTTGTTAAGCCATCTACATGCGAGGGCTGTGGTGGTTGTGCTTTTTTATGCCCTGTGCAAGCCATTAGAATGGTGGAAATAGAACAGGGTCAATATTATTTCAGCAACACTGCCCTTGGGCCTTTCTGGCATGCCAGGCTTAATCCTGGTGGAGAAAATACTGGCCTCCTGGTCCACTTGCTCCGGCAGGAAGCCCGAAATACCGCTCAGAAGGAGAATAAAGGTTTAATCATCGTAGATGGCCCCCCGGGAGTCGCTTGCCCTACTATTTCCTCCCTGACAGGAGCTGATCATGCCATTATCGTGACAGAACCATCCGTTTCCGGTCAGCATGATCTGATGAGACTTGCCGAACTCTGCAACCAACTTGGTGTGCCCTTCTCTATCATAATCAACAAATTCGACCTGTCACCAGGCTATTACTCAAGGATCGTCCAGGAATGTCTTGATAGGTCATGGGTTCTCCTTGGAGCTATCCCCTTTCGTAAAGAGGTAGTAGACTCCATAGCAAAAAAGAAAATCCCTCTTGATGAATTAAACCCCGAAATCGAACAGATCTGGGGTCAGTTCAAAACAAGGATCCATAAATGAAAGAGAGGGCGTGAACGCCCTCTCTTTCATTTATGGTCTTTATTCATTTGCTCTTCAGCTTACAATTGCTCTGAAAAGAACATTAAATACTATGTGCCGCACTTACCCTCTGGAGAGATGAGTATACACCTTCAAGAAGGGAATCAAAGACCTTCCTGTTATCGTATTTTTCCAGATCACCGGCATCAGCCAGTGTCGCAAGAGAAGGATCAAGCGGCACCTGGGCAAGGACAGGGACTTTGAACTTGGTCCCGATATCATTAACATGGCTTGGACCAAAAATATCTATCCTTTCGCCGCAATGGGGGCACACGGCATAGCTCATGTTCTCCACAACACCCAACAGGGGAACATTAAGCATTTGAGTCATATGTGCAGCTTTCTCTACCACAAGTACCGAGAGTTCCTGCGGAGAAGTGACGAGAATGAACCCATCCAATTTGATGGTCTGCATAACTGTCAAGGGAGCATCAGCAGTACCGGGAGGAAGGTCCACGATGAGATGATCCAGTTCCCCCCAGTCCACTTCTTCCCAGAATTGCTTGATAACACCACCAATTAACGGCCCTCGCCACACCACAGGCTTGGAAGGATCTTCAAGTAGAAGATTGATGGACATTACCTTTATTCCGAGAAATGGAGAAGTCAGAGGTACTATCCCTTTTTCTGTCCCGTAAGGCTGGCCTGATACTCCCAGAAGTTTAGGGATGGAAGGTCCTGTGATATCAGCATCCAGGATACCCACTTTTTTGCCATCTCTTGCAAGAGATATAGCTATCATAGAAGCAAGGGAACTTTTCCCAACTCCTCCCTTACCACTGCCCACAGCAATAACACTCTTTACTCCCGCCTTGGCCTGTTTAAGCAAAGCCGACTGACAAGGAGCAGAAGAGTTTCCCTGATCCATAAGTCTTTCCTCCTGTCTATACTATAAGTTGATCTTTTCTAAAGACCCTTGGAGATACCGTTGAATTATATCGGAAAGAAGAGAATCCTGTGAGAGATGAGCTGAAATTCCCGCCATCTTCAGAGCTGTTGAGGCATTAGGGCCAACCTGTGGAACTATTACCACATCCACTCCATGGTCTGCAAGCAGCTTAACGGCGTTACCACCCGCTCCATGAGCAACATTTGCCACATCGTTATCTATGGTTTCCACAATGTTACCGTCTTCATTGAAAATGACGAAAAAAGGGGCCCTGGCAAATCGTCCTGCCATACGTGAACTGGTATCTTTGCCATCAGCCGGAATAGCAACCAACATTTAAACTCCTCCTCAGAAGATAGTCTATTGATAATTGTTATCACTTACTGAACAAGGAGATTATAACATCAGAAAGGGCTTTTGAAAAAGAAAAAGGCATCCTTTTCAGGATGCCCAAGCGGGGAAAAATATATATGAATTTTCAACTTGCCATGTAGATCTTTTCGTCGGCCCTCAATCCCATCGGTTCTATAAGGACCTGTACTGTACCCTCTTTAAGGAACCAGTTTCCATTATGATCTTTATCCCAACATGGGTTGTACTCGTTTTTTTGCATTTCCTGATCTATTATTTGCTGACTCGCCAGAAACCAGTTGCCGTTACCATCCTTTATCCACATTGAAGATACCTCCCTGTTATTCCAAAAGATCAATATCCAAGTTACCAGCCACTATCAAAAGTTCTGTTCAGAGAAGCATCTCAAACGTTTTGAAAAAAAGGTTTTATAAAGCATCATAACACTCCTACAAAATAATCTTTAAGCTTTTATAACAGGAATTAAGATATCTGTCAACCTTTATTCAGAAAATTAGTCTATAATGAACCAAAGTTCACTTATTATAAATAGATGGACTGGAAATCCATAGAGTAAGTGAATTATCGAGAGGATCAAGGTCTTAACGCAACTGTAGGTGTCATAAGAACATTTACAGGTCTGACTCCTCTATCCTGAAGGGAATTCAGGAATACCCGTCCCGCTATGGCTCCGAGTTCAAAAAAGGGTATATGAAGAAAATAACCATTATCTTGAGGATTGGGGGGCAGAGTACTGATATAAAGTATTGGGGACTTCGTAGAGGCCTTTTGCCCCTGATCAAGGATCTGAAATCTTTTCGCCACAGGGTGTGGAAATTCCGTTAGCTGCTTCATGAAGGAGTCCAGGAAGGTACTTTTTTCAAGAAAACAGAGGCTCCATGGACTCTGTGAAAGAGAACCCAGTTTTTCACAGAGAGACCCGAGATTCAGAACAATAGAGAAACCATTTTCCAAAACCCTGCCAACAGAAACCAACGGGAGATCTATCTTCAGGGAACTGGGGGGATCTACCCAGATCAAACCATCTGCTCTTCTCGATCTCAATGCCTTCAGGACATTGTGACTTTGCTCATCTTTACCAGAGGTACTTTTCACGATCATTTCCACACGATGGCGCAACAATACCCTTTCCAATCCTGCGAGGAAAACTCCCGTCCAGGGTTCGGAAAGAGAATTAAAGATCACACCGACGAGATCACTGGTGTGAGTTGATAAAACCCTGGCTACTGCATCCGGCTCATACCCGAGTGTCTTTGCTGCTTTCCATACCTTTTCCCTTGTAGCGACAGAAATTCTCGGGTCCCCTTTAAGGGCCCTGCTTACCGTAGCCTTGTTGACTCCAGCCAGATGGGCTACATCGGACATGGTTACACTCAATGCAGTAAACCTCTTTTCGAAGAAATCTCAGTCAGGGGAGTATTATTATTGTCTGCCCCACCTTTGCATGCCTTTCAACCTTAAGGAGATCTTCATTTTTCAGCCTTATACAGCCATGGCTTGCGTTAGTACCTATTTCATCCTCATGGGCACTATCTGTACCATGGATGCCAATGCCCTTCCATTGACCGGTATCGAGTCTTATGAAAAAGGGCCCGTAACCTATGGTTTCACCGGTCTTTTTGTCATTATATGGCTGCCAATAGGATGCATCCTGGATCTGTTTTATGGTGAAAGATCCCTCCGGAGTCCTCATATCTCCTATTCTCTCTTTCTGCCCGATGTTTCTCCCTGTGGCACAGGGAAAGAAGAGAAAAACATTATTCTTCTCACTATTGTATCCTGCAAGGATATGTCTTGATTTGAAACAGAGCCATATTACCGAAGAAGGATCACCAGGAAAGATTGAACTGTCCACCGTCAATCCCTCAGGAGCAAAGTGAGGAATCCCTTGTTTTATCTCTCTATCATAGCTGGAAAAGAGTTCCATCATTTCAGAAGTAGCATAGTATGCCTCGGATACATTACAGAACGAAGGAATTAAAAACAAGGAAATAAGGACCAATACCAGCCTACTGCTATGCCTCAAAACTACTACCTCCAATAAATTCGCGAAGAATTGAATTTTTAGGAACATTCTCTGATGGAATGATAGGAATATACCTTAACATGGAGAGAAGGCGCAGGGCTTCTCCGTACACGGGAGAATTCTGAGGAACGGTATGGAGTATGGGCTCAACATAACCCTTCAGTACGCCAAGCTCATAGGGAAGAGAAGAATTGAACATGGCATCTGCCTGGTCCTGAAAAGGAAATACATATTTCATGGACCCCCTGATAACCGAGGGCCATTGTTCAAGGGTCTCAGACACAGAATGCCCCCTGTTGCGATAATCCCTGACAAGCCTTCTGAAGAGCCTGTTATCGGTAGTGCTGGTCCTGTTATGCTTGTCAAAGGAAATACCTGTCAAGGGAGATACGAAGAGCTTGAACTTCATCTTCCCCGGGACAGAACTGGACAATCTTTCATTCAACCCATGAATGCCCTCTATGATCAGAATATTGTCATCTTTTAATTGTAGTGTTGGTCCTGGTCTTTTTTTGCCCTCGAAGAAATCGAAAACGGGAAGTGTTACAGCCTCTCCCTTGAACAATTTCTCAAGAGTCGAATTCAGAAGTTCAAGGTCCAGAGCTTCCACAGTATCAAAATCATACCCTCCGTTCTCGTCCAGGGGGGTATCTTTTCGGTCAAGGAAAAAATCATCCAGTGAGATAGTAAGAGGTTTTTTACCACATACCTGTAACTGGAT
>JAFGMB010000219.1 GCA_016927765.1 Synergistales bacterium | reverse complement strand
ATCAAAAGCCGAGTCATAATCAACAGACAGGGCAAGAGCATTTTCTTTCAACCATTCTCTACGGATGAACCTGTTCGGTTCAGCCAGAATGGGGGTACAGGTGACCACCACGTCAGCACCCCTGACTGTCTCCTGTATGTTCTTAGGATTTTCGAAAGAAAGATGGGGTAGTAAGGAGGACATTTCAGTCACATATTTCTTTACCTGTTCATCAAACGCATCAAAGACCCTCACATGTTTCAATTCCGGGAGAGCCTCATTGAGGGCCATCAGATTTGTCCTTCCCTGTACGCCAAGACCAATTACAGCTACAGTTTCTGAACCTGGTTGTGCCATGTACCTTGCACAAACCCCTGAAGCAGCTCCAGTCCTCCATGCAGTTATCCAGTTAGCATCCATGATGGCCTTAGGGATGCCCGTCTCGCTGTCATTAAGACATAGAACACCTGTGATATAAGGGAGCCCTTTTGCCTGGTTGGGTGGGTAACCTGAAACCCATTTAATGCCTGCCGCATCCACATCTCCCCCCATCCAGCATGGCATGGCATGGATAAAGCAGTCATGCCTTGGATGGATGCCGATCTTGGCGGGCATTTCATTTTTCCCTTCACCCTTGAGTCTGAAGCCATTTTCAACTACTTTCATTACTTCTGCTACGGTGATCTCCATGGACATTATTTCTTTGAACGAAATGCTCAGAAGTTCCAATGTCAAATCCTCCTTTTTGTGGGTATTCGGTGTGACACAGGTCTCGAGGACCTTGTATTTGAAGTTCCGGATGTATCACCCCATTTCTGATGTTTTCACATGAGGTCGACGATATCGATATCATTGCGTTGAAAATATCTTCTTTGTCCGGCAAAAGTCTCGAAAGACTCAAGGTTTTTCCGGGACTGGGATAAGTCCTGTAAATACAGAACGCTCAACAGACAGTGAGAAAGGGCAAAAGCAGCAGCGCAGGGGTCAATAAATGTGATGAATTTCATAGGAACTTCAAAAAGAATGTCACAAAGAGGACCGAGAGGAGAAAGAGGGGAGTCGGTTATACCGATAATGGCTACTCCTTTGTGCTTGAGATATTCAGTGATATGCTGTGTTTCCCTTGGATACCTTGGAAAACTGTAGATCAGGGCCGCGGAGCGGCGATTTCCTTCTTTGAGAGCATTGAATATGTGATGTTGTGGGGTGGTTATCAGATGAACTTTCTTTCTTAATATACCCAGAAAATACGCTGCGTATTCCGCCAGGCATGTATTTGCAAGTAGTCCGATGATGTAAAGGTCATCGCATTTACGAATAAGATCAACGGCTTCGAGAATATTCTCCTCCGAGATCTTACTCTGCATTTCCGTCAACACTTCATATTCGAGGGAAAAAACCTTCTTCACAAGGCTGGTTTGAGTTCCTCTTCCGTTGGGTGAAAAACGCTGAAGTGTTGAATACTGTGCTCTAAGATCCTGCTGAAGAGCCCTTTGAAGATCTGGGAAGCCATCGTATCCCAAACGGCTTGCGAGTCTTATGACCGTTGAATTGCTTACAGAGGCAGCCTCGCCCAGGTCAACAGAATTCATGAAAGCGGCCCTTTCCATGTTCTGAATGATAAAACTGACCAACAATTTCTGTTTAGGGCTGAGTTCTGAAGAAATAGCCCTGATACTTTCGATTGCGCTGAGTTTATTTTTCATAGACTGACCTCTATATGAAGAAATATCTTCATATATCTTATGCTAATGCAGAATACCAGTCAATATTTGGATTTAAAAAGTACAACTGTCTTGTTAATTTCATGGAAAAAACATTATAGTAAGAAAGAATCTTGCTTCTGGCAGAGAAAGGGGATCTTAAAATGTCGAACATCACGATATTTACTTTTTCTATCCTGATGATCCTTCTAACAGGGCTAGTGATCGGTTTCCTTTTTGGGAGAAAAAGAAAAAGCGATAAAAGAGTCACTCGGTTTTCGTCTCTTGAAAAGATCCGCTCCATTGGAGAACTCACGGTCCTGAAGATCTTTACGAAGGAAATCGTGGCCCAGGAAGACCATGCCCTTGGAAATTTTGGCAGGAAGTATCTTCAACCGATAATTACAAACAAGAAGATCGTAATGATATTTGATTTTGTGATCAACTGTTCTTATGATCTGAAAAGTCCGGGTTTCATTATTGAAAGGTCCGCTGACAGATTTACTGTTACTCTTCCGTGTCCTAAATATGACGTGAACATAAGGAATATTTCTTTTTATGACGAACAGAGATCTCAATTCTTACCTTTCCTTTTGCCCGGTCTTCTACAGAATGTACTGGGGGGGGGATTCTCAGTGGAAGATAAGAACAGGCTTATTGAAGAAGCGAAAAACGTTATCCGGGAGAAGGCTCATCAACTGGTAATGGATATGCGGATAGATATTGAGGCATCTGCAAGAAAAACCCTTGAAAGAATCGCCTTTTCTTTTGCAGAAGTGGAGGGTGATATCCTCTTCCGGGAAGGGGAAGAAATGGAAGTGAGGGCAAGCCTGGGAAAGGAAACGGCTTGAACAGGAAGATCTCCTGACATTATAACTGAAACGTCGATGGGGCCCTTCTGTTCAGGAGGGGCCCTGTAGTTTTGCACTTAC
This sequence comes from Synergistales bacterium, assembly GCA_016927765.1. Lineage (GTDB taxonomy): Bacteria > Synergistota > Synergistia > Synergistales > JAFGMB01 > JAFGMB01. The sequence goes on along the minus strand of JAFGMB010000219.1, from coordinate 1,769 downwards.
AGATGATATCGATAATTTCCCCGATTGACAAAGCAGGTGAGAGTTATCTATACTTATTATAGACCGACCGTCGGTCTATAATATTCCAAGTGGGGTTCCATTGTTCGGAGGAGGCAGAAAAAATGACGAAGGCCTTTCTCTTTTTCTCTTTGATAATAATATGCCTGATGCCAACCGAGTGCCTGTCCAATGACCTGACCGGGGAAGAGATCATAATTAAGGTGAATGAATTGTTAAATCAGGATTCAGCCTTTTCCAGGTCCCGGATGACCATACAGACCAGTTCCGGGCAGTTCAGAACATTCGAGTTCCTGACATGGGCAAAGGATAAGGGGGAAAAGAACCTCATCAGATATACAGAACCCCCAAGAGCCCAGGGTCAGGCCGTTCTTATGCTTAATAATGCCGATGATATCTGGATGTATTTCCCAAGGACCAAGCGCGTCCGCAAACTTGCTACCCATGCAAAGAAACAGAAAATTCAGGGCAGTGATTTTTCGTATGAAGATATGGGGAGTGGTGATACCTTTCTCACCGATTTTCGTCCATTTAGGCTCGAAGATGACGTTTTCGGTGAGCATTCCTGTTTCAGGGTTCAGTTGGACAGAAAACCAGGCATTGATTCTGCATACCTGAAGATAATCATGTGGGTCCGGAAAGAGGATTTCTTTCCCCTATCTATCCACTATTATGAGGAAGATTATCCCGACACTCTCTCAAAAAGTATGCTTTTAGGGGATATACGCATAATCCAGGGGGTTCCTACGGCAATGAAAATGACCATGAAAGACAACCTGGATTTTACCGAGACTACTATGGAACTGCTGGAGATAGATTATGAATTGAAGATCGAGGATAGCAGGTTCACGGAAAGGGCCTTGAGAGAATGAAAAGGTTCAGAATTATCTCCAGGTTAAGGCACTTTCTTTTCCATTTACGTTACCTGTCGTTTTTCTTCATAATTTCATGTTGCCTTGTAATGATACCCTCCACCATGCTGAAAGCCTCAGAGATAGATATGTTCGGTTACTTCAGGAGTGAAATCACATTACAGGACCTTTCTGGTGACACGGAAGCTCTTCTGCAGAACAAACTCAGGTTAGACCTCGAATGGGATATTTGGGAAAACATCTTGATCGGCGGGAACGTGAATTTTATCAACTATGAGGGCGATACAAGGGGAAACTTTCTCGTGAAGATCCCCCGCTCAGTTTCTGCAGGGATTCCCGGGGAGTTCAGATCCTTCTTTGATTATAGCTTGAATGATGAAATGGAACTGGACAACCTTTTTATCAGATTCCGGTTCCCATCTTTTGATCTGACCCTGGGTAAGCAGCAGATAAGTTTCGGTAGCGGGTACGCATGGAACCCGACGGACCTGTTCAACGTAAAAAGCCTGATAGATCCTACCGATGAGAAACCCGGTCATGAAGCCATTAGAATAGATTATCCCCTATCCTTTTCCAGCAGGTTGCTTTTTATTCTTGACGTGGAAGATTCAATTGGCGACCCCGGTTTCCTCTTGAGGTACAAAACTACCATTGGGCATTTCGATTATTCAATGTCCTATAGTGTAAAAGAATTCACAATTACTGATTTTGCTTCTTTCGCACTGAAAGATCAGAAGAGGAACATGCTCGGTTTTGACCTTGCGGGGGAAGCCTTTGGTGTGGGGCTCTGGTTTGAGGGAGCATATAACTGGGTGGACTGGGGAGAAGATTTTGGCGAATGGGTCATAGGCCTGGATTACACATGGGAGAATGGATTTT
>JAFGMB010000030.1 GCA_016927765.1 Synergistales bacterium | reverse complement strand
CCCCGTGGGGACACACGCTCTCGCAGACCCCGCACTGTACGCAGAATCTCTCGTCGATATAGGCCTTTTTGGTCTCTTCGTCGAAGGCAAGCCCGGGGCAGTTGAAGAAGTTGATGCAGAACTTGCACCCTATGCACTTGTCCTGGTCCACATAGACAGGGATCTTGTCCTGGGGTCTCCTGAGAAGCATGCAGGGGTGCTCGAAGATCACCACTGCAGGTTCTTCATTTGCTTTCGCATATTCCCAGGCTTCCTTTATCAGTTCCTTGCCTTCCTCTATATCATAGGCCTCAAGGGTTTTGATGAACTTCACACCACAGCCCTTGCAGACTTCGCTGATATCAACTTTTCTGCCTTCTTCACCTTTCCTGAGCTTGGTCCCGATGGCAGGGTTGCTCTGTCCCCCGGTCATGGCAGTGATGCTGTTATCCAGGATGGCCAGCACGAAGGCATGCTTGTTGTAGACAGCGCTGGCAAGACCTGGTATGCCCATGTGGAAGAAGGTGGAATCACCTATGGTACTGACTATGGGCCTGTCCTCTCCTGCCACCTTGTGGGCCAGGTACATACCTGAAGCCATGGTAACGGAAGCTCCCATGTCCATTACGGCATCGACACCCTTCTGGTTGATGCCAAGGGTATAGCATCCGATATCTGAGGGGTTGACGGCCTTTGGCAGTGCCTGTCGGATGGAGAAGAAACTAGCCCTGTGGGGGCATCCCGGGCAGAGCATGGGTTTCCTGGGGGTGATCCTCAGGTCTTCCAGGGCTCCCTTGAGATCGGGGTCAGCTGTTTCTGAAACTTCCTCTCCAAGGGCCTTGAGGATTATTCCCTCGATTACCTCGGGGAGAAGTTCTCCTGCTCCAGGTACGTATCCGTTCCATCTTCCCTTGACCTTTGTCCGGTCATTTATCTGCATTTCCACCACGGGGTAGGTCTCTTCAAGGATAAGGACGTTCTCATGCCTGGCGATGAAATCCTCCACCAACTTCAGGGGGAGAGGCTGAGGTGTGCCTATCTTGAGAACCGATATGTCTTCCCTGCCCCATCCCTTGAGGATATCCATGACCACGGAGAAGGACACACCTGAAGCGATGATGCCCAGCTTTGCCTTGCCGCTGGCTGCCGGGACCTCGTAATTGTATTTGCCGTACTGGGTCTCGAATTCTTCCCTGATGGCATCTATCTTGGCGTTAAGCTTCGGGTGATTGACCCTGACCCTGGCCGGGAGGCAGACCCACCTTAAGGGGTCCTTTTCGAACTTCATGACCTGTTCAGTGTCTATCACGTCTTTGAGCTCCACGTCCTGCCTGCAGTGGTCTACCCTCACGCTTGGCCGGAGCATGGCGATGATATTATGCTTCTCTGAAAGGTCAAAGGCATCAAAGACCATCTCCTTGGCCTCAACCGCCGTGGAGGGATCGAAACAGGGAACTTTTGCGAACATGGCAAAATAACGGCTGTCCTGCTCAGTCTGTGAGCTGTGGGGACCCGGGTCATCCGCAACTACCAGAAGGAACCCGCCTTTCATATCGAAATGGGCCGCACTCATGAAAGGGTCTGCCGCCACGTTAAGCCCCACCTGCTTCATCACCGCACAGGCCCTTAATCCCGTGAAGGATGCTGAGGAAGCCATCTCGAAGGCCACCTTCTCGTTTGCTCCCCACTCCACCACCGTCTTGGTTCCAAGCTCATCAGCGAATTTCGCCACTGCCGGCAGGATCTCTGACGATGGTGTTCCCGGATAGGCAGTAGCCACCATACATCCCGCTTCCACTATCCCTCGGGCGATGGCTTCATTTCCTAATAATATCGCTCTCTTTGTCACTTCCTAATCCACCTCCACATGATCAGACACTTGATCTTTCACCCAATCCAGAAAAGGATTGGCCCCTTTTATTAACTGCCCTTCCCTGTTGATAATCGCATGTTTTGTCCATCCTTCGGCAACGAGTTTCCCATCATCTTTCCGGGTCACACTGTAGGAAAAGGTGAGACTGCATCTTTCAATAGCTGTGATAGAAGTTGAAATAAGGATGTGGTCGTCATAACGGGCAGGATGTTTGTATCTGCAGTGTGATTCAGCCACAGGGAGGAATATGCCTTCTTTCTCCCAGTCATGGTATGGACGGCCAAGTTCGCGGCAGAACTCGGTCCTTGCTATCTCGAACCATGTCAGGTAGTTTGCATAATAAACTACACCCATCTGATCTGTTTCCTGGTAACGTACTCTGAGCTGGGTAGTTAATGTTATGGACAAGCAGGACTTCCCCCCTGGAAGGACTTATATGCAATTATAAAACATTTTTTAACATATCCGGTAAAAGTCTAAATATTTCAGTCAAATCCTGCAAATATGGATTCCACTATTCCTCTTCCTCTGTACAATAAAGAGAATGGACAACCATGATGCAGGCCTGGCTGACCACGGGAAACCCCCTTGCCTCCAGTTCCTTTGCGCCCTTTTCGTTCTCTGCTCCGGGCTGGAACCATACAACAGGCCTTCCGGTCAATTCACCTATCTCCCTTAGTATCTGTCCCTGGTTAGCAGCAGAGACCACCATATCGATGATCCCCACATCCTCCGGAAGATCTTTCACGGATGCAAGGCATTTCTCTCCCAGGATATCCTCCCCTGCATATGAGGGGTTCACCGGAATGGCAGTTATCCTGTTCTTCAAAAGATAGGACATGATCTCATAGGATGTCCTGTCTTTTTTCGGTGAGGCCCCCACTACGGCAACTTGACCCTTTATACAGAGGTAAGTCCTTGCAATATCTTCAATATTCAAAGCATCTACCCCCTTTGATCTATCAGAATAGCTCTAATTATAAACTGCCTCCAGAAAATGGGGGCAAAGAGGGGTTGGCTAGAAGGGCTCGGGTGTATATAATATATCGGCACGGAGGGCTGGCCGAGTGGTCGATGGCGGTTGACTTGAAATCAATTGAGGTGTATGCCTCCAGGGGTTCGAATCCTCTGCCCTCCGCCAACAGAATTAAATAAGGGGTTTTCGGGGATGGCACATTTCCCGGGAGCCTCTTTTTTCATGGGCTCCTTCTGATAAAATACCATGAGGCCTCATGTAAATTCTCGGCAAAGAACAGACAACGAAATCCTCTCAAGAAAAACTCGGGAGATCTGAAACCATGAAAAAAACCTTACATAACAATTACATTGCCGCCGGCATTTCCTCTGAGATCCGAAAAAGAGGCCTGTTATGGCAATTCAGAAGGATCATGGGATATACCCCCGATCTGAAAGCCCCCTCTACTTACCAGGAAAAGCTGCTCTATCGTAAGCTCTATGGGAACCATGGCTTCTACTCTGAGTTGGCCGACAAATACCAAGTCAGGGAATACGTAAAAGAAAAGGCCGGAAGCAAATACCTTGTACCCCTGTTAGGGGCTTATGAAAAGCTGGACGTACCCACCATTGAAAGGATCTCCGAACCCTTCATCATAAAGACCAACCACGGCTCAAAATGGAACAGGATAGTTCGGAATCCTGGAGATCACCAACCCTATCAGTTGGTAAGGTATTTCAACAGCAGGGTTAAAAGGAAATACGGCAGAAGATATGGCGAGGGATTCTATGACCTGATACCCCCAAGGATACTGATAGAAAAGTTATTGCTGGATGAGGGAGATCTCCCATGGAATTATTGCTTTTTCTGTTACAACAGCCATCGGGGGTTTGAACACTACGTATCCCTTCACTCACCTGACAAGAAATTCAAGGGGCGCTTCAACTCCCAATGGGAGCCATGGGGAGATAATTTCACTCCTGAGATGCGTCATAAATACGCATCCCCAACCAACAGTGAAGAGATGTTCCGTCTTGCAAGATCCCTTTCCGAAGGTATCGATTTTGTTCGTGTGGACCTGTACAACGTAAAAGGACAGGTTTACTTCGGGGAACTGACTTTCATACCCGGTGGGAAACCAAGTGTTGTTGACAATGTATTAAAACAGATATTCATGGATGAAATGTGGGTCCTGGACAAACACAATCCCAGGCTCTACAGGAAATATCCATAGCCCCTGAACTACTTCTGTCAGATCCCGGGTATTCTTGAGGAAATTTTCTCCGCCAAGACTTGCCTTTCCTCCTTCCAGCTCGGCTCGAAATAGGGTAGAACCTCCAATTTTGTAACATTTTTCGGAAAAGGCCTTTCAAAATCTGAATAAAATGATTTAAAATATTAAATAGACAGAGCCAGGAAGAGAGGCGATGGTCCATGAAGAGATGGCTTATACCTGTTCTGATAATCTCACTTTTGCTGATCAGTTCTCAAGCGGCAGAATCTTTCCTTTTCAGGAAGAAGAAAAGTGATTTCCCTTCTTCTGATTTTCGGTCCACTCTTCTTTTCAGGGATAAATGGGATGAAGGAGTACCCAGGGTATTTTTCGGAATGTTCAATGATGAGGTCCAGGCTGAAGCAGGAGAAAAAGACGGGGATCATGAATTCAGAGGCCTTGAAGTGGAGACATATAACAAGACAGGTTTTCTCTATGCCCTGAACGATTACAGGGAAAAGGAACTCATAGGGTTCATCTTCGAAGATTTCAGCCCCGTCTGTGGAAACCGGGTTGCCGAGGGCTATGCCCGCCAGGCAGGATGGACCTCATGTTCCTCACCCCAGGGAAAGAGGTATCTCGAACGGACCATGCGAAACTGGGAAGGCCTTTCAGTAGAAATGGTCTACTGGTTGGAAGGTGAAAAAGAAATGCTCGTGGAAAAGACCCAGGCTGCCATCTGGGGCCTTTTGCCCGAATAGGCCAACTGAAGATACCCTATTTTTCAAACTCTTTCCGGTAGGATTTACCGGAACCCATCATCACGCTCACCACATGAAGGGAACTTACGTTCTCGCACACTATCTTCATGGCAGAGACTATGGGTACGGAAAGAAGGGCCCCCACCACACCCCAGAGCCATCCCCAGAACAGAAGGGACAACAGGATGACCGTTGGGCTGAGGTTCAGTTCATCTCCCATTATCTTGGGGCTGATGATATTCCCCATGATCTGCTGTATGGAAAAAAGAAGGATGGTCGCAAGTACAGCAGGCCCAAAATCCGGATAGAATTGCACCAGTGCCAGAAGAATGGGTGGGATAGTAGCCAGTATCGATCCAATGGTGGGAATGAAATTGAGAATAAAGGCAAAAACACCCCAGGTGATCGCAAAATCCACCTTTGTTACGGTCAGGGCCAGCCAAACGAGCACTCCCGTAACAAGGCTTATGAAGAACTGCATGGTAAGGTATCTGCTGATCTCGATAGAAATGCTCTCTGTAATGGTACCTATCGTTCTTGCGTTATCCTCGGAAAAAGCCTTTCTGATCTTGTATTTGAAATAAGGCGCGCCCGATAGGAGGAAAAACAGGAATATCAAAACCAGTACCACGTTACTCAGAAGGGAAACCAGTGAACCGGAAAGGCTCAGAAGATATCTGCCCAGCCGTTCACCCCAGTTGATATCGCTCCAGAAATCTGGAGGAAGGGGGACACTTGAAGTAAAGGATTTAGCAAGCTGGATAAGCTGGTCATAATATCGCGGGGAAGCCTGGGCAAAAGCTGTGATCCTGGTGTTGATGAAAATGACTCCCAGGTAGCAGAATCCTGTGAAAATGGCAAGTACAAGAAGAATGGCCACAAAGTTGGGGATCTTCTTTTTTTCGGTATACCTCACAAGAGGACCGAACATGTAGGAAAGAAGCAGTGCTATTACAAAAGGTAAAATGACCCCCTTTGCTGCTTTAAGCACAACCCCTGAAGCCACCAGGGCAAGGATCGATACCAGAACGATAATGACTTTGAACCTGTCCAACACTTAACCTTCCCTTAATTGAGGATATGTCCCTTTTGCCTTGAATATCCCGGAAATTGCACTTCCATCTCGATCACGACCACGCCGTCAATTATACCTACAATACCCTTTTTAGGAAGGGGGAGGCCCTCCCTGATGCGATAATATCCATAGGCATTTCTCGGAAGCCCTCCAGATCCACCGTCGAGCAGGCCGTGTAGTATCTTTTCCAGGCCTACCCTGTGGCTGGAAGGATGACGGCCGCTCCAGGGTGCCGGGTCGTGGACCAGCATGTATCCTTCACCATGGCCTGCCAGGGTTACCCAGTGACCCCCTTCACGGTGATAGGTGTCCTTTTTAAGGTCATATCGATACCAGCCGAGATTGATTATCATACCCGCCGAAGGGGGCAAACCATCCATGAGTTCCTCAAGGGAAGGGACGGGGTTACCAAGACTGAAACGTTCAGGATGGATATTCCACCCCGAATAGCTTATCCTGGAATTCCTGAACCCTTTTTCCACGATATATTTTTCCAGCCCGGTAAGAAGATCGGCAGTCCTGGTTCCACCCTTTGAAAAACGTGTATTCATGTACTCCTCTGAAGCCAGTTTCCTGGCAAGCCTTACCTGGTCTGAAAAAGGATCAGCCGACAGGTCCACCAGGTCACGATAGCCTTGGGATGAAAGCCATACGAGGACATTTGATACCGCTACAGGGCCACACATCACATATCCCAGGAGGTTGAATTCCGCTTCAGGGTCGGTCTGGGTCAGGTCAGGAAGAGATCCCCTCTTCTGTTCCAGGCTACCGGGATATGCCCTATTGCCCCACAGGACATAGACTATTGCCAGTATAAGGAAGAGAACCCTGGGCCATTTCAATTGATCTCACCTCCCGAAAGAGTATAACAGTCGAGTTTCCAGGCAGGATAATTCGCCAAATTCATTATTGACATCATTTTATTTTCCCGCTATAATCTTACCTCAGTTTGCTTCTATCTGTTTAGCATGATGAATTAATCAATTTAATTCGAACCTCATGATAAACTCCCCCATTCCAGGCAAAAAAGCGTTAAGAATTTATTTTTTGCGTGAAAACTAAATATACAATATACAGGAGGTACAAAATGGGAAAAAGTGCGTTGAAAACAGTTCTACTTGTAATGGTGGCCCTTTCATTGTTCCTTTGCTCAGCTCTATTCGCTGCTGACAAGTCTGTCTACGTGGTAGGCATCGATGGAGATTACCCTCCCTACTCCTACATCGGTGAAGATGGGAAACCCACGGGCTTTGACGTGGAATCCGTCAGATGGATAGCCGAGCAGATGGGTTTCGAAGTGGATATCAGACCCACCGCGTGGGATGGTATCATCCCGGCCCTGCTGGCAAAAAAGATCGACCTTATCTATTCAGGTATGACCGCCACCAACGAAAGAAGAGAAGTCGTGGCTTTTACCGACGTGTACTGGGTGATCAACCAGGCCGTATGTGTACAGAACGATTCCGATCTCAACATGATCACCGCCCTTGCCGGAGATCATACTGTGGGGACCCAGAGAGGATGTACAGCAGCTATGTGGCTCGAGGACAACCTCGTAAAACCAGGGATCCTTCCGAAGGACAACCTGAAGCTTTATGATAATTTCCCCCTCGCCGTTAAAGATCTTGAAAATGGACGCATAGATGCAGCCATGATGGATGATGTGATCGTTCAGAAGGCCGTGGAAGGCAAAGCCCTAAAGATCCTCGGCACCATAAGCACCGGGGAGGAATATGCCGTAGCCGTCCGCAAGGAGGACACTGCTCTTCTCAATATGCTTAACGAAGGTCTTGACCTTCTTATGAAATCCCCCAAGTGGCAGGAACTCAAGGATAAGTACGAAATGTAGCCCGGAGGATCCAGCTTCCGGATCCAGCCAAGCCCTTTGCAGGGGGGTCCTGATAAGATGGATCCCCCCTGTTCTTACTGTCAGGAAGGTTCATGAATGAACGATACTATAACACTCATCTTCAAGGCATTGCCCTTTATCCTTCAGGGCACTTTTGTAACCCTTAAGATCGTCGCAGGAGCGCTGCTGGTGGGTTTCATATGCGGCCTGGCCCTCGCGGTCGGGCAGGTTTACGGGAGACCCTTTCTTTCAGGATCTGTCGCCTTTTATGTCTGGTTCTTCAGGGGCCTGCCCAACCTCGTACTCCTTTTCCTGTTCTATTACGGACTGTTCCCCCTTATGGGGCTGGATGTATCGGCCTTTTTTATTGCCGTTACGGCCCTTGGATTAAGAAGCTCGGCTTACCAGTCACAGCTTTTCAGGGGATGTATCCAGTCACTGGGAGAAGGCCAGATGATGGCTGCAAGGTCCCTTGGTATGACCAGACCCCAGGCGGTATGGAACATCATCCTTCCCCAGGCGCTCAGGATCTCCCTGCCGGGATGGTCCAACGAATACCCCATACTCCTCACTGATTCGGCAGTGACCTATGCCATTGGGGTAATGGAGATACTCACCAGGGGAAACCTTGTTGTATCAAGGACCTATCAACCCATGCCGATCTATATGACCTGCGCACTCATATTTATTATCATGAATTATGGAGGAATGAAAATGCTCCACCTTCTGGAAAGACGCCTTCAGATCCCTGGTTTCGGAAGGGGAGAACATTGAATGGCCGGTGAAATTATCCTGAAAGTAAGGGATATCCACAAATCCTACGGCTCCACCGAGGTCCTGAGAGGAATATCCTTCGATGTGCAAAAGGGGGAGACAAAGGTCTTCATAGGCTCGTCGGGAACAGGAAAAAGCACCCTTCTCCGGTGCATAAACCAGCTTACTGTTCCTGACAGGGGACAGGTGTGGCTCCATGGGGAAGAGGTGACCCACTCAGGTAAGGAAATAAACCGCCTTCGACAGAAGATAGGTATGGTCTTTCAGAACTTCAATCTTTTTGACCATCTCACAGCCCGCAAAAATGTGGAAGTTGCCCTGATAAAGGTCAGGAAAATGAACAGGAAGGAAGCTGGGGACAAAGCCATGGAAGAACTGGTGAGAGTTGGCCTGGAAGATAAGGCGGACCTTTACCCGGCTGAACTTTCAGGGGGACAGGCACAGAGGGTCTCCATCGCCAGGGCTCTGGCCATGGACCCCGACGTGATGCTTTTTGATGAACCCACATCTGCCCTGGACCCCGAACTTACTGGAGAGGTCCTCCAGGTAATGAAAGACCTTGCGCAGAATGGCATGACCATGCTTGTAGTGACCCATGAGATGGGTTTTGCCTGCTCCGTGGCCAACGAGATAATTTTCATGGAAAAAGGGGAGATCCTTGAAAGCGGCAGCCCCTCTGAACTGATCTGCAATCCCAGGTATGACAGAACAAAACAGTTCCTCAACAAGCTCGGTGAACTCTACGGAGATATCGGGAGGCAACGATGAAGGATCTCCTGTTCATCAGGGAAGTGCTCATACCCCCGTTGCTCGAGGGGCTCGCAGTTACGATCAAACTGATCTTCTTCTCCATCCCTTTCGGGCTTCTGGCAGGTATGATCATCGCCACCGGCAGGGTTTACGGGAACAGGATGATATCCTTTCTATGCAGGGCATATGTGATCGTATTCAAGGGAACCCCACTGCTGATGCTCCTTTTCCTGATATATTTCGGGCTCCCTTCCCTGGGCATATCCTTCCAGCCCTTTACTGCTGCTGTGATCGGATTTGTTATCTGTAACGGCGCTTATAACTCTGAATATATAAGAGGAGCCCTCCTTTCGGTCAGGACCGGTCAGCTCATGGCAGCGGAGGCCCTTGGTATGACGAGAGGACAGGCGGTGATCAACATAATCCTTCCCCAGGCCATGAGGAGAGCCCTCCCCGGTATATCCAACGAGATCATTTACCTCATAAAGTATTCCTCCCTGGCATATATGCTTACCTGCATAGAACTTACAGGTGCCGGAAAGATAGTGGCATCCAGATATTTCAAATTTACACTGGTATTCCTCGTGGTCGGAGTATTCTACCTCTGCCTGGTCACTATTGCCGGCAGGATCCTTGGTTTCCTGGAAAAAAAGCTGCAGATACCGGGACTCATAAAATAACTGATCCCGGACCTGGTGACCAGGTCCGGGATCAGTCCGAAAGCACAGGTTCATCCCTATACTACCCTCTCCATGAGATCCGCCATTTCAATATAGGAACCCTCAAGCAGAAGATAGAACCTGTCCAGGTCTTCCTTCAGCTTCACCTTGCTGGATAGGTTGAAGTTCATCTGGTCAGGCCTGGTGAGATATCTGACACCGAAACCGTCTTCTACTACCGGCCCGAAACCGCACAGGGAAAGACCCGCGTAACTGCTGGTGCTGGTTGACAGGGTGTTGTGGCAGAGCATTCTGTATCCGGGGGAATTGAAAAAGGAGGGAAGCTCCGAAATTCCCAGTTCCTCTCCAAAGAGATAGTACATGTTCTTCAGACCCAGAAAGTGGCGGTCTACTCCTCTCCCATCCTTGCACTCCTTCATCCTGGAAACATGTTTCTGCACCGCAGCCCTAAGTGCTTCGGCCTTGTCCCCGTCAGTCACGGCAGGATCCATCATTTTTCTGGTAAATTCCACTGACTCCCTGGTGACCGGTCGCATTGCCTCAGTTCTCCCATGGCGGAAAAGTCTTGTTGCCACTGGTTCATAGGTGGTACAGGGTTTACCCCGAAGCTTGAACATGGCAAGCTGAAGTCCCATCTGTACAAAGCCGTCAGGGCTCATCCTGAAGGTCTTGATCCGGTCCTTCCCGAAATGCTTAAAATCAAGGACCCTTAAATGGGTATCCGCAGAAAAGGCATCGAAGTTCCTGCAGGCTTCTGCGATGGTAGACCTGACCCCGGACGAAAGGGTGAACCGGAGTTCCCTGTAGGGCAGGCTCCTCTCAGCACTTCCCGGATCTTCCACGTCTAACGGTTGATGGTCATATAGAAAACCTGTCAGGTTGGCTACTGAAGAACCATCTATGGAGGAATGTTCGTAATTGATCGCCGCAGCCCCGTTACCACAGACTATGAACTCGATAGATTTATCGTACCACCTGTTCCTGGAATCCCCGGCAAGCATTACCCTGGAGACCTCGTCCCTGGTTCCGGGAACATTATCGTCGAGGCATATGACACAGAGAGCATCCTCGATCTCCCTCAGAAGCGAGGCATTTCCCGTATCCAGGTCAATGAGTTCCTTCCTGGTATCAGCCCACCTGTCCCGGTCCATTGAGGTCAATGCCCCTACACATTCCTCATCAGGAAGCTCAGGCAGCGGGGAGGCAAGGATCTCTTCAAGGGTGCTCCTGATGCGCTTCTGTGATCTCACATATCCCTGCTCATCCAGCACTTTCAGGCTGAAGATATGCCCCCTGCGGAGAACTATGATATTACCGGCCCTCGAAGGGGTGGGGTCTTCAGAGCAACAGGGGGTTCTCAAAAAGTCCTTCCCCCTGGCTGGGATCCTCGTAGTAGAAAGGATCCTTGTGAACTGGCTCATGCAAAGGGGACGATCCTTCTCGAAATCACACGGCATTTCCTCCCTCAGGACCTTTTCCTGGAACCTCAATACTCCGTCGATAATTTGCGCTGTCCTGTCAGCCTGTGTCACAGATCCACGGGGGCCCTTGTCCCGGAGCACAAAGGATACGTTACTGTTTATAGCTATGGGAAGCCTGTCCTTCAGATAATGATCGTACCAGAAAGATTCAAGCCAGTTGCAGACATCATTCCTGCATGACCACTTCTGAAGTGCTTCCTGAAGCCTGGGGCCATCACCATCAGGAGCTGTGAACTTTTCAACTTCCATGACCGTTTCGTTCAATTCCTCCTCATTGAGCAGGGGCACCATCCAGTCAAGGAATTTCTCACAGGTTTCCTTCAATTCCGGGATGGGAAGACAGGGTAGGGATTCCTGGTTATCGAAGGTCTTCCTTACTTCCCCTGTACAATCCCCACAAGTGGGGCAGTTCTTCTGACTTGAAACTTCCATTCAGTACACCTCCAGTGACATGCTGATCTCTGATCTTAAGAGGATCTCCATTAAAGCCTAAAGTGCCCTGAGCATTTCTTCCCCTTCCAAAACCCTTATGGCACCGAACGCAAGGGCCTCCATCTCGAATTCACCCGGGAAGAGGAGCATGGGTGCCAGGAAACCCACTCTCTCCCTTATCCGGGAGACCACTCTCCCTGAATTGGCAATACCACCGGTCACATATACCGCGTCCACCCTGCCTTCCAACACCGCAGCCATTGCCCCTATCTCCTTTGATACCTGATAGGTCATTCCCTCGAGGGCTATTTCAGCTTCCCTGTTCCCTTCCTCGATAAGCTCTTCAACTGATAGCACATCCTTGCTGCCCAGGTAGGCCATAAGTCCGCCTTCCCCAACTATCATCTTTCTCAGCTGTTCGCGGCTGAACCTTCCGGAAAGGCAAAGTTCCACAAGGTCCCATACCGGGAGGCCCCCCGACCTTTCCGGAGCGTAAGGGCCATCACCGTCGAGGGCATTGTTGCAGTCCACCATACGGCCTTTTCTGCATGCACAGACTGAGATACCCCCACCCATATGAACACCTATCAGATCCACCTCTTCGATCTGTTTCCCAAGTGTTTCCGCCGCCTTCCTTGCCACGGCCTTAAGGTTAAGCGCATGGAAACGGCTTCTTCTGCTTATCAGGGGATGCCCCGAAAGTCTCGCTATCTGGTCCAGCTCATCTGTTACCGGTGGATCCACAACAACAGGTACGGCAGAGCCTCCCTTAACAAGGGAATAGGCAATAGCACTGCTCAGGTCGCAGGGATGTCTGCCGAAATCACCACTCGCTATCTGGGAAAGCATTTCGCTGTTTATCCTGTATACCCCACCTTGCAGGGGCCTGGTATGCCCTCCCCTGGCAGAGGCAGCGGAGAGGTCTTCTATTCTTATCCCGTTCCTGTCCATGAATTCCCTGACGATCTGGAGGCGGTATTCATACTGGTCGAAAATACTTGCAAAACCTGAAATTTCATCATGGGGGTGTTTGATCTCTTCCCGTACGATACATTCCCTGTCCCTGTAAAATGCAAGCTTGGTGGAGGTGGAACCGGTGTTGACCACAAGTACCTTCCATGTCATTGCTTGAACCTCCTTCTGTTTTCAGCTGTTCTGACCCCGTACCGCCAAAAGAAAATTGATGATCCTTCTGAAAAATGAGGCATCCTCAGGAGCCCTTACAATGTGTTCCCAGAAAGCCCTGATATAGATCATGGGTTCAGTTGGGAAGTTACTTTCATCTTCTGTCAGGATCCTCACGATACCGACAAGACTTTCTTCGGTAAGCTGTCCTTCGGGTCTTTCCCGGAAGTCCGAAGAAGAAGCATCATCAGGGATCCCCCTATCCCGGGGGCCGGAAACGGACAGGACCACGAAGATGGAGATCACGAGGAGTAAGACCATTATCAGGATTGCCGTTCTCGATCTCATTTCAGCGCACACCTCACCATGAACACCTTTTTGAGGAAATTATAAATTCAAAAACCTTTCAAGTATATTTTTTCATCCCTTAGCTTTACCGCTCTGATGATTCACAGAGACTTTAGAATAGTGATATAATATAGTCGGTTACAGAAGGGGGGTGGATTCTATGCGAAAAGCCCTCGTGGCTATTGACGGAAGTGATGTGAGCAGGGCTCTTATCCCTTACGCCTTTAATTACGCTATAAAAGAAGGGCTGGACAGCCTCGATTTCATCCATGTGGTGCCCCAGCTCTACTTTGATCCATCTGGAATGCCGTCCAACATGGAACTCCCCAAGGAGAGCGCTGTAGGGGAACAGTACAAGGGGATAATCGATGAAGAACGCGAAAAAGGTGGCGCCCCGGATCTGAAATACGACCTGATAGTCTGCTCGGGGAATCCCTACGAGCAGATCATCAAGCATGCCGAAAAAGAACACTACGCCATGATAATGATCGGTCACAGAGGCATGAGCGATCTTCAGCGATTCTTCATCGGCAGCGTAGCTGCCAAGGTCGTCAGGCATGCACCCTGTACTGTGCTGGTTTACCAGAGGCCAAAGGAAGAAGCATAAAATACCTCTACTGGATATGGACTTACAAGATGGAAGGGATCCCCGGGTCCCTTCCATCTCTATTTTTCTCCCCTCTTCCCAACGCAGGCAAGGTAGATGGGGAATCGTTCGAACCCATCAAGTTGGAGCAGTTCCGTGAGTGATCTGTCATGGAAAGCGGCAATGGCACAGACGCCGCAATTCACCGATTCCGCGGACAGGTAAAGGTTCTGGCAGGCGTGGCCCGCATCGAGGAAGATATACCTGTAACCTCTCTGTCCATAACGCCATGTACTCCTGTACATATCAACTGTCCATATGAATGTGACAGCTGATGAGAGAACGAATTTCTGGCCCAGGCAAGCCTTTGCCAGCTTAAAGTCAAAGGCGGGGTCCTTTGTTATTTCCAGGAGGGAATGACGGGTGGCGATGTACCTGTAGAGACCCTTCTCTATCCCTGATACGTTATGGATGGACAGGTAGGTTTCAAGAGGATGCCTTGCCCCGGCAGAAGGTACATTTCTTATGGTGGCCTCGGCGAAGATCTCCCTGACACCCTGGGTGCACCACAAAAGCCAGGAAAGTTCCCCCTGGCTGACCTCCTCATCAGAGTAACTTCTCCTGCTGGACCTCCTGGCTATAGCCTCTCCAAGTTCAAGTGTCGGGATAGCAAGTTCCCCCGGTTCGGGCAGTTTTATCAGTATGGATCCTTCCGGGCACGGGACTTCCAATGGAGGCTGGGGCAAACCTAGGAACTGGTCAGATCCCTCAAGAAATTCATATTGTGTGAATTTCATGAATTCCTGTCCTATCTTAAGGTCCGTCATGGCAGGGTCCCTCCGGGGAAAGGAGATCTTTCTTCTGTCTTATTAATATATTAACATGCAGATCAGGAGATAAAAAGTTGTAGAAAGCTCCGGTTGGAAAAGGCTTATTCCGGGAATGATCCCTGGGATACTTCGGACCCATGGGGTAAAGGTCTTGACATTCCCGGCTTCACCAACTATCCTCCTGCACCTGGAAGGAGGTTTTTATTGTGCCCTTGCCATCAGTGGAAAGTGAAAAATGCCGGGGTTGTGGCAAATGCCTCGAAGTCTGCCCTGCCGGCTGCCTTGAGCTTGAAGGGACGATCAGACTGGCCAGGCCCGGAAAGTGCCTTTCATGCGGAAGATGTGTAAGGGTCTGTCCTGTGAAGGCCATCACTTTTTCAATGCAGGAATAGTTCTTCAGTGGCCTTCGCCTGTACCAAGCCTTCTGACCTGCTTCCAGAGGATAGAGGCAGCCAGGATGGAACCCAGGGTATCTGAAATGGGGAAACTCATCCAGACACCATCCAGGCCCCAGATCATGGGCAGAACAATGATGAAGGGGATCCAGAAAACCACCTGCCTGCAGAGGTTCAGCACCAGGCTTGCCCTGGCCCTCCCAAGGGCCTGAAGGGTAAAACTGGTGATAATGGTAACCGAAAGAAGGGGCAGGCACATATAGGAGATCCTCATTCCCCTGACGGTCATCCTCATCAACTCGGCGCTTTCCCTGTTGAAAAGTGATACAAGCTGCCCTGGAAAGAGCATGATGATACTGAAACTCAGGAAAAAGAAGGTGAAAGCCCAGAGAAGGGCAAGCTTCACGGCATGGATCACCCTTGAATGGTCACCGGACCCGAAATTGTACCCTATCAGAGGCTGCACCCCCTCACCGATCCCTATCACAGGAAGGAAAAGGAGAGAGTCAAGGCTGAAGAATATCCCCACCGCGGAAATACCCATATCCCCTCCATGGTAATGGATTATCCGGTTTATCAGGGACAGCATCACGACAAAGGTCATCTCCAGTAGAAAGGGTGGAAAACCTATGGTCAGGATCCTCCTCGTTATGGACCATTCTATCTTCAGGTTCTTAAAACCCATCTCCAGGGACCCTCTACCCCTTATGTAGAAAAGGGATACCCAGAACGCTGCGACTGCCTGGGAGATCACTGTGGCAATAGCAGCTCCCTGAAGCCCCATGGCAAAATGAAGTATCAGCACCCCGTCGAGAATGGTATTGAGTACAGCACCCAGGATCAGGGTCAACATGGCGTAGCGCGGATGGCCCTCAGCCCGTATGAAATAGTTCAAGCCGAAACTGAGGGAAGAAAAGGGTATACCCACCAGGATTATCTCCAGGTATGACCGTGCCTGGGGAATTATGGTCATGCTGGCTCCACTGAAGAGGAGGATATGGTCCAGCATGAAATAACCCACCAGCACAAGTAAGAGGCTCCCACCTGCCAGAAGGGTGAGGGCATTGCCGATGACCTTCTCGGCATTCTCCCTGTTCTTTTGCCCCAGGAAAATGGATATAAGAGAAGAAGAACCCACCCCTACCAGGATACCGAAGGACATGACCGTTATCATGAAAGGGAAAGCCACTGTGATGGCAGCTATACCTGAAGGCCCGACGGTGTGGCCGACAAATATACGGTCCACTATGTTGTACAGGGCATGGGCCACCAGGCCTGTTATGGCCGGCGCTGCAAAATGCAGCAGTAATCTTGGGATTGACCCTGTTCCCATTTTTTCCGAGCGATCCATTCGGCACCTCTCCCACAAAAAGAAAAATCCCACGGGAGGACCCCATGGACCAGTCCTCTCCATAACGGCCTATTGTACATCCGCTGCTTCCGGGCGTCATCTTTTCGAAAGGAAGGCCCGTCTGAAAGTACCAGGTTGGGATTATCTCAAAAAGGGATGTATACCTCTTCGAGGACTTTTCCGGGGCTGCAGTCAAGACACTTATGGTAAAGGGACTGGAGGCTGTTTTCCATGCAGTAGCAGTATAATTCATCCCTATCCATGGAACAGGCACCCGGAGAAAGCTCCCTTACATCCAGGTCCGTTTTAAGGGTAACCAGCGTTTTTGAAAGGAAAGCCATCTCCTTGCCTGTTTCCAGCTTTTTCCTGGTGGCAGATGGAAGGGAATCAAGCTCCTGGTAGATATTTTCGAGGGACCCATGTTCCGAGACTAGACGGGATGCTCCCCTGTGACCTATTCCCCTTACCCCGGGGACATTGTCCACCCTGTCACCCACCAGGGCAAGGTAATCCACATGATGGGCAGGGGGAAATCCGAATTTGCTGGTAAAGGAATCCCTGTTCACCTTTTCGTAATTTCCCGGATGGCCTCTGCCAGGCCTGAAAAGGGTCAGCCTTTCGTTGGCGAGCAGTTGGAAAAGGTCCTTGTCAGCGGAGATCATGCCCACTTCCTGTCCCTGGCCGGCAAGATCGAGAGCGAGAGATGCGATAAGGTCATCCCCTTCTACCCCTTCCATGGAAAAGTAGGGTATGCCGAGGCAATCCAGGAACTCTTCGATCAGCGGGAACTGCTCCGTCAATTCCACCGGCGGGGTGGGCCTCTGTGCCTTGTAATCCCTGAAGATAACCTTCCTGAAGCTATGCCCTGGAGCATCGAAGACCACCGCGATCCTCTGAGGGTCGAGAAATGCAAGGGAGTCTACGAGAAAACTGCCAAACCCGTAGACTGCATTAACAGGATGTTCATCACAGGAAGACTGGAAATCTGAAAAGCCGTAAAAGGCCCTGAAGGCAAAGTAGTTTCCGTCGATAAGTATGATCTCGGTCAAAACATTCTCCTTTTATGAACCGTGAAAGGTATTGCGCCTGCAAAGTCCAGGAAGTGCATCAGGAATTTTCAGGTTCCACAGGCTTTATCATATCATGCTTTTCTGCCTGTTTCCTTCAGCCATTCGATCCGATAGAGGTCCTGTCTCCTGCTCAGAAGGTTCCTGACACTGCCTGTATGCCTCAATTCCTTGATCAGGTTCACGTCCAGGTCCGCTATCAGTGCCATTTCGGTGTTCGGGGTGGCCTCGGCAGCTATGGCGTCATGGGGAAAGGCGAAATCCGAGGGGGTGAAAACCGCAGCCTGGGAATACTGGATATCCATGTTCTCCACCCTGGGTATATTTCCTACGCTTCCCCCTATGGCGACATAGCACTCATTTTCGATGGCTCTCGCCTGGGAACACCTGCGAATTCTCAGATAGGCGTTCTTTGTGTCAGTCCAGAAGGGTATGAAAAGGATGTTCATCCCGTTTTCCGCCAGGTACCTGGGAAGTTCGGGGAATTCAACATCGTAGCAGATAAGGATGCCTATCTTTCCTACATCCGTATCGAACACCTTCAGGTCATCCCCTCCCTGGAGTCCCCAGTATTTGTATTCGTCAGGGGTGATATGGAGCTTGTACTGCTTGTCCCAGGTCCCGTCCCTTCTCAGCAGGAAGCAGACATTGTAGAGCATGTTGTCCCTGTATTCCGGAACACTGCCGGAAATTATATTGATGTTATAGGACACTGCCATTTCAAGGAGGGCATCCCTGACGGTCTCGGTGTATTCGGCAAGAGACCTCATGGCCTCTGCGGCGTTTTCCTGGTCATACTGTGCTATCAGGGGAAGATTGAAAAGCTCCGGGAACATGATGATATCGGAGTTATAGCTTGCCACTGCATCGACAAAGAATTCCACCTGCTGAAGAAAATCCTCGAAGGATTCGAAAAGCCTCATCTGCCATTGGACAACACCAAGTCTCGCATAGGTCTTGACCCTGGGGATAAGCCTTTTCTTGTCTTCGTAATAGATATTGTTCCATTCCAGGATAACTCCGAAGCCCCTGGATTTCTTGTCCGCAGGCCAGTAATTCCTTACCACTTTCTTGTAATGGAAATCGTTGCTCAACTGGAAAGTGAGGACCGGGTCGAGGATCTCCCTGTTCTTAACCTGGAGGATGTATTCTCTGGGGGTCATTTCCTGGGCATATTTGTCATATCCAGGTATCCGTCCCCCAATGATTATCCCCTTGAGGTTGAGGTTCTCACAAAGCTCCTTCCTGGCATCGTAGAGGCGTTTTCCGAGCCTCATTTCCCGGTATTCGGGATCTACCATGACATCGATGCCGTACAGGTAGTCGCCGTCGGGATCATGATTCTTGAGCATCCCGTCACCCACGATCTGCCTGTAGGTATGGTTATCACCATAACTGCCATAGTCGATCACCAGGCTCAGGGCTACAGCCACCACCTTCCCCTTGTCCTCTATACAGATCTGGCCCACGGGGAACCTCCTGATCATCGAATTGAACTGTTCCCTTGTCCATGCGCCTCCCATGGAACCGTAGATCTTCTCCATTATGGATTCAACCTCTTCATAATCGCTTCGTTTCAGAGGCCTCAACTCAAGTCTGTACTGATCCTGTTCCGTCATGTATCATTTCACCTCAGTTATTCTTAAGGGTGCCTGGGTCCTTACTTTTCCAGCATCTCTCCTATGGCCTGCAATATCTTCCATTGAATGGATCCATCTTTCAGGGGTTTCCACGAAACCCATTGGGGGAGAATAAATCACTGGTCCACGAGAGCCCCTTCCTCTGAATATGTGTAGGAGTCAAGCTCCCTGTAGGACTCTCTCTCGGGATCAAAGTGCAGGAGGCGGACCTCCCTGAGTCCGGATGAAAGGTAATCTATCCTGACATAAGCCATCAGGATATTACCTTCAAGGATCTCTATCCTGCCTTTATCCAGGTACCATTCACTTCCGTCTCCTGATGCCACGAACTGATGATCCCCTTCCAAAAAGGCCCCTGCATCTGTAACAAAGAACATGAGTATGAAGATGGAAAGGGCCATCAGGGTCACTGTCGGAAGGGTCACCCTCCAGGTAATTCTATAGCTACCGTGTGACACTATTCGAAGATCTCCTCAAAGAAGAGCATCATGGCTTCCCAGGACCTCATATCCGCCCTGGGATCATAGGAAGTTCCTGAGGAAGGATTGGTGAAGCTGTGTACCGCCCCTCCATACATCACAAGCTGCCAGTCCACCCCGGCACCGTCCATTTCCTGTCTGAAGGCATCAACCTGATCCATGGGAACGACTGGGTCCGCAGCACCGTGGAGGACCAGGATGCTGGCCCTGATATTTTTAGCATCTCCGGGGTCAGGTGTATCCAGGTTGCCGTGGAAACTTACGGCACCAAGTATATCAGCTCCGCTTCTCGCATGTTCGAGGGCAACCCCTCCTCCGAAACAGTAGCCTATGGTAGCGATACGGGAGGTATCCGTCATAGGGTGTTTTCTTATCTCACCGAGAGCGGCATTCACACGATCCCTCATCAATTTCCTGTCACCCCGGTAAATTGATGCCTGCCGGGATGCCTCCTCCCTGGCCTGGGGCCTTACACCCTTTCCGTAAATATCTGCCGCAAAGGCCACATATCCGAATTCTGCGAGCATACGGCATCGTTCAAGAATATATTCGTTAATACCTGTCCATTCGTGGACCACTATGATACCTGGCCTTATTCCCTCCATGGTCTCGTCATAACACACAAAACCCTCAAGAATGGCATCTTTCTGACGGTATTCCACGTACTCCTCTCTTATCATCCCCGCTTCACCTCCAGAAGCTGCGAACAGCAAGAAGAAGACCAGCACCAGGCACAAAAGATCCCTGAAAATCTTTCTCAAGGAAAAATCCATCCTTTATCCCTTCTTTCAATTCAAGCTGGAATATCTTTATGTCCTATTATACAGATGAACAGGTGAATTATCATAGGGCCGGAGATAGATATGAAAAAACGTCTCACCAGGGGAAACATTTCATTATGGTCCTGGCAAAGAAGTCCTTACCAGCCACCGCCACCTCCACCCCCGCCGCCTCCGCCGGAGGACCCTCCACCTCCGAAGCCCGAGCCTGACCCCGGGGCCCTGGATGCGGAAGAGATCGAGTTGACCAGCCCGGTGTTCAGGGAGGTGGTGAAATTGTCAGGCCCATAAAAGAAAAAGGGCCCCGGACCGACATACCATTCCGGTTTGTAGGCCCCTCTCTCAAGGACATCCTGAAAACGCATGGCCCATTCCTTCTCCACTTCCAGTGCTATAGCGTAGGGAAGCATCTTCTCGAACTGTTCAGGGGTATCTTCAGGCATGTCAAGTTGGGCGAACCTTCTGATCCTTTCCCTCTCGGCAGTGCCAAGGTACATTTTAAAGCCCTCGACCCTGTCCATTATGATCCTTCCGAAGGGAGTATAATTTTTCATCCATTTTCCGAAAAGGACGTTTATCGCCAGTACCACAACAAGGGTAAGTGCAAAATATACTGAGGTGGACCTGGCCATGATCCCCATCCCGGCCAGTTGGCCTATGACGAAAGGAACGGAAAAAGCACTGAGGAAGATCCCCCTGGCAATATAACTGCCCTTCTTTCTCCTTATTCCTTCACTGAGAGACTTCCAGACCGTGTAAAGAAGGGTGGATACTCCCAGGGTCCAGATGCTGAGCCAGGCAGTTATGAAACTGAATATGGCCATGTTCCCCCCGGCCATGGAAAGAAGGATACCTGAGGAGGCCATAAGGACAAGGGTGATGGCTACACCTGTGGCCACAAAGAGAGTGTTTCTCCTGATAAGAGGGGAACACCGTTCTTTCAGGTCCTGGTAGAGGATCTTCTTTGCCGGGCTCAGGATGCTGTGACTGGACTGATTGATAACAAGCCTGTCCGAATAGGGAAAAAGGAGTGTCAGAAAACTGGCCTCCATGGGATCCAGTTCATCCTGTTCCTTTTCTGTCCTTTTGAGTATATAGGTCTTCTCGGTTACCCCCTTTCGGAAACGGCCAGCCCCTCCCAGGTTACCGTCCCTGAATATGCCTCCTGAATGGAAGGGGAAGATGTTCCCCAGTTCCTCAATTAACAGGAATCCCCTGACGGCCAGGTCGATAATGGTAGACGTCAGGGCCTCCTCTGAAAGTCCCTGGTGCACCATGTATGAAGCAGTAGCGGGGTTGATCTTTTCGGGAGGATGGAAGAGAGGGATCACCCTGCCCGGGCGCAGGTCCTTACCGTGAAGCCACCAGACAATGAAGTAATAGGCGAAGATCAGCATGACCGTGGCAAGGGGAATAAGGGTCTTCGCCCTCGCAAGGGTCTGCAACCTGCGGGTCTCACGGTAATAATCGCCGGAGGGTATCACATAGCCTTTAGGCCATGCCAACGCCAGGGTCAGACCTTCCCGTATTCCCAGGGGCACAGTGGTTTCAACGTAAGCCTCGTTATCCCCTATCCGGCCAGCTGCGTTCTTCTGTTTCGAGCCGGACGGACCCGTAAACCAGGCAAGTTTTTCAAGGGGTGTGCCCGTAGGCAGTGTCACACGAGCGGAGGCACGGAGGATGGGGAACTCCCAACCATTCCCGGTAACGTTCCAGTACAGCTCGTCATGATCTTCGAAGAACCCCAGCTGCCCTGTGGTTACATAGGTGATGGAATAGGTATGGAGACCCCTCGGCACATAGCTGTCGGGATCCCCGATCTTTATCCTCACACCGTTGGACTGCCGGGTGATGCTCTTCTCGACGGGGAACCCGTCAAGAAGTACCTCCTTCACCTCGAAACCCACCCTTACAGGCTCTCCACGGGCATCACGATAATCTGTGGGAAAGTCCCGGTAGATGCCGCGTTTAATCTTCCCATGTTCCACCCTGACAGATATGTCCTCCTGTACCCTCATAACACCGTCAGGCATTACCGCGACATGGGAGAAAAAGTCCTCTATCACTTCTTCCGCAAGGCAGGCTGAAGGTAGTGGCAGGGTTATGAGCAGGGACAGGACAAGGGCAAGAAGGCAGGATCTCCTGAAAAACATTTAAAGGGTCACCGAAGGGATCACTGGAAACTGACCCGGGGCACTTCCCTGGCCTCTTCCTCGGCCTCGAAGTACTCCCGTCGGTCGAAATTGAACATGGAGGCGATGATCGAATTGGGGAACACCTGGATGGTGTTGTTATAATCCCTTACCGAACCGTTGTAATACCTCCTGGCCATCTGGATCTCATTCTCCAGGTCCGACAGGGTCTGCTGAAGCTGAAGGAAATTCTGGTTGGCCTTGAGCTCAGGGTAGTTCTCCGCCACGGCAAAGAGGGTCTTCAGGGCACCTGTGAGGACGTTCTCCGCACTGGCCCGCTCCTCAACCGTACCTGCCTGGGCGACCCTGCTCCTGGCCTCGGTGACCCTTGAAAAGACCTCCTTTTCATGTGAAGCGTACCCCTTCACCGTCTCAACGATGTTGATGACCAGGTTACTGCGTCTTTTAAGCTGAACGTCTATTCCGCTCCAGCCTTCATCCACCAGGTTGCGCATCCGGATCATGCGGTTATATATACCGACAAAAATGAATGCCAGAAGAGCTGTTACGATAATCAACCCAAGGAAGTACATCATTACACTTTCACCCCCGGCTATTTTTATCTAAGCTTACCACAGGGGTGGAACCTGGTTGAAGAGCAATTGCAGCAGAAAAAATGAAAATGGCCGGGATAGGGTATCTCCCGACCACCAGTCCTATCTGTCCATGGCAGAAAGGGTCATGACAAGGCCTTGCCTTTCCTATTTTCCTTCATGATGGTCCCTGATGTTCCTGAGATCCTCTTCTTTGCGGTCCCTGTCAAGAGCCATTAACAACTTTACCTCTTCGTCAGTTCTCCAGACATATTCAGGCGGGAGGTAAAGCATCTCCTCCACGGTCCCGTCAGAGAAATTTATAAGTATCCTGCCGCTTTTACCCAGTTCCACATTATTGATGTAGATCTGCCTATCATCCTTGTCCACATCATAATACTGTTCAGCATAAAGGTGACAAAGCCTTTCACAGCGATGCTCGAGCTTCTCCCTGAGATGCCTGTAGAGTTCAAAATCCTGACGCTCCATTCTATCCAAAAAGATCACTCCCCTGAAAAGTAAAATATGATCGTAGAAATTGAGAATTCCGTAACATTGAATTCCCTGTTTCTTGAGAGTATTATATTATCACTTTACCTTGTTGTCACGGATTTCGATAAACTTTGGAAAGTTCTTTTTCCTGTTCTTCTAACAGGAAAAGTCTTTCCAAGGGGAGGTTCTTATGGATATAAGGAAAGCCCTTGTGCCCCTGGACAGCAGCAGAATGGCTTTTGAACTTGTCAGGTTCGCTTTTCAGTATGCCCTCAATGATCGACTGGACTGGATAGATTTCTTCCACGTCTGGGACAAAAAGGGGCTGGGTTGCCTTGACCCGGCAAATGAAAAGACTGTTGTTAATGAAGAGACTTTTCGCAGAGACTTCGCGTGTCTTGTCGAGAAGGCGCTCCAGGGATCAGGTCACCTGGATATTCCCCACGATCTCATAATCACTTACGGCATCCCATGCGAGGAGATAATAAACAGGGCCGAGAAAGAGGATTACCAGGTCATCATAATCGGTTCTCAAGGGGCAAGTAATATCGAAAAGTTCTTTATCGGCCATGTTACAGCCAAAGTTGTCCGCCATGCACCGTGCACTGTACTCATCTTCAGGCCCGGAAAAGAGAAGGTTTCATAAGCGTGGTTTCGCCCCCCTTACAGGAAAGTTTCCCGAGAAATTCATCCCAATGGAAGTCATAAAAAAAAGAGGCTGCCCTTTCGGGACAGCCTCGAACTCTGTTCTTAACCGGAGTATAGCCCGGGATGCTCACAGGCCTCTCCTCAGTCCTTATCGACCGATCACAGGGGTAACTCCCCTGGTTCTATGATCTTATTCAGTTGGTCGGAAATGGGCACTCTGACTATTTAGCGCTCCCTCCTTATAAAATCAGCCGGGTTACCTGGGGTTAAACAGATTTCTCTCAATCTCACTACTCCTCGCTGTTTCTTACCAAGTTACTTTACCGGACTAATTTCTTTTCAACTTCTTGTCAACTGCTTACAGACTAAACGCATCATGTTGCTCTTGCTGTAACTTCTAACAACTTCTGAGGTTCTACCAGGTAACCCGGCAAACCATTGAAACCACTGAATTTCAATCCTTTGACTTACTGATATGATGATAACCTATTTGTTCTTTATTGTCAATATACCCTACTATACTATAATACAGAATACACACCATTAAGACCCATAGCCCCCATCTATTTCCGAAAAGAACAGACTATCTGATATTTACTGACCTATTCTCTATGCTAACGGATTTTCCCTGAAGGGATCTTAATTCTCCAGTACCATGGACACGGCTACCGACCCGGGCCCGGAATTGAT
>JAFGMB010000218.1 GCA_016927765.1 Synergistales bacterium | reverse complement strand
TTACTGGTAAAGATAACCCCATGATAAGGGTTGTATAAAACTAAAGTTAACCGAGAATAAATTTACAGCAATCTTGAGACTTGACTAAAGGAGTTGAAGTTATGGAAATAATAAGTATTCACACTGAAGGAAGATCTTCATTCATGGATATTACAGGCCTTGTCAATAAAGAAGTGGAAAAAGAAGGTGTTGAGAAAGGTATATGTTATATTTTCATTCCTCATACAACAGCGGGAGTCACAATTAACGAGGCAGCTGACCCCGATGTCAGAAATGACATTGAGGGGGCACTGGATAAACTTATCCCCTGGAATGATAATTACAGGCACCGGGAGGGTAATTCCGCGGCACATATCAAGGCAACTCTGACAGGAAACTCGGAGATGGTTTTCATAAATGAAGGCAGACTGGTCCTTGGAACCTGGCAGGGGATCTTTTTTTGCGAATTCGATGGGCCAAGGAACAGGCAAATATGGGTGGAAATAGTACAAAGATAAGGTATTTTCGCCGTTTTGCAGAAGGGCTCTACTGTAAGATTTCTTTCCTCCAGTCCTGATCATACCTGTCCTGGGTAAGGCTGGATATCCCCATCTTACAGGGGAGGTTCTTTATGTTCCCCTCCCTTATCACCTGAATATACGATAACCAGGGTCAGAGGAGTTGAATTTGTACCGAAGAGGAAGATGGGTTGCCCCATCTCCTCTTCGATTGGAAGGGTCTTTGATCCCGGATAGGAGGGATCAGAGCCCCATGGCTATTTCGATAAGTTTCTTTCCTAGCTCTCCCGTGGTGTTTGCGAACTCAGTACGGACCGACTCGGTGGCCCTGATGAATTCGGCCCTGTCCTCCGGTGTAAGCTCGTATATATCGAGGCCGGCATCCTTTATTACCTGGTAAGCAGCATCCTCGGAGTCCTTTATGCTGTCCCTGATGACCTTTTCTGCATCCTTTCCCGCCTTCAGCAGGACCTCTTTTTCAGCATCGCCGAGGGAATCCCACCATTCCATGTTGGCCTGGACGAAGAACTGGGCAGTGGTGTAATTGGCGATGGTCATGTATTTCTGGACTTCGAAGATCTTTCTGGAGACCGCTGCAGGCATGCCGGTGGTAGCGCCGTCCACGGTACCCCTCTGGAGGGCCATGTACATCTCGGAGGAGCTCATGACAGCGGGGGTGCCTCCCAGGGCCGTGACCGTATCTGCGGAACCCTTGCTGAAGGTCCTTATCTTGAGTCCCTTGAAGTCCCCGGGTCTTTTAAGGGGTCTCACGTTGTTGAAATACTGTACGAGGCCGTAGTCCACCCAGAAGACCACCTTGGCGCCCTTCTTCTGGAATTCTGCATCCAGGAGGTCACCAGCGCCGGCTTCCACGAATTTCTGAGGTGAACCCAGGTCCTGGAAGACGAAGGGCATCTCGAAGATGTCCGCAGCAGGGACCATGCCGGACCATTTATTTACAGGTACCATTCCGAGCTCCACCAGTCCTTCCTGGATAGCCTCCACGATCTCCGTATCCTTGAAGAGCTGGGCAGAGTGGAAGACCTGGACCTTGATCTCGCCATTGGAATATTCGGCCACCTTTTCAGCGAATACATCCATCCCCCTGGAAATATGGTGAGAGGGCGGAAGCTGGTTGGAAAGCCTGAACGTTTCTTCAGCGCTTATGGTCCCGCTCATGGTAGTGAAGAAAATACATAACACTGTCACCAGGATAGATATTTTTCCCATTTTCTCATTCTCAATTCTCCTTTCAGTAATAGGGGATCATTATTGAAAGTCTGCTTCTGTGGATCTCTTGGTTGAAAAAGAATTATCGCCTCCTTAAGCATGGGGTCTTTCAGTGTTTTGACGAAGACCTTCTGAAAAAGTGAAAAAAAAGCGGGGACCCCTCCAGGGGTCCCCGCCGTGGAAGATCAGAAGCAATACGCTACCGAAAACTCCGGGGAGAGGACCTGCAGAAGGCTATAAGTACTAGAATGATTGCCATGAGATTAATTCTGATCCTTTGCATTGTGATCCCCTCCTTCCTTCTCTGGATGGAACGATCTATTTCGAGATGGCGTTGGGTTTTACAGAGGGAGCGGTCCCTTGTAAAGGGATGTTCAAAAGTATGTCATAAAAATAGGACGATCTTGCCCTTCACTGCTGTAATGCGATCCCCTTGACCTCGGCCAGCTGACAGATCCGGTTTACAGCATTGATATAAGCTTTGATACTAGCTTCAACAATATCGGTGCTGGCACCTCTCCCATGGCTCCGCAACCCCTTCAGCTCAAGAGAAACGTGGGCTTCTCCTATGGCATCGGACCTCTCGCTTGCAGCATCTATCTTGTAGCTTACAAGCTGGGGATCCAGGCCGATAATGCGCCTGATAGCTGCATAGGCGGCATCGACCGGGCCATTACCTGTGGCGGCATCTTCAAGGGTGGTGTCTCCATTTTTGAGGCTTACTGCCGCAGAAGCCTGTCCCCTGGTGGTATGAACGTTGAAATCTGCGAGGATATATTCTCTTTCAGCTGATACTGCAAGAATTTCATCTATGATTAGGATTTCAATGTCTTCTGTACTTACATACTCTTTTCTGTCACATAATTCCTTGAAAAGAGAAAAGGCCTTGTTAATCTCCTCTTCAGAGATGGAATAATTCAGATCCTCCACCTTTTTCCTGAAGGCATGTTTCCCCGAATGTTTGCCGAGAATGAGAGAGCTTGAGGGGGCTCCTACATCTTCGGCGTTCATTATCTCGTAGGTGGCCCTGTTGCACAGGATACCGTGCTGATGGATGCCCGCTTCATGGGCGAAGGCATTACTTCCGACAATGGCCTTGTTGGGAGGGACCGGAAAGCCCGTAAGTTTTGAGACCATACTGCTCGTGGGGAAAAGACGGGTTGTATCGATCCTGGTTTCCACGCCAAAATAGTCCTTCCGTGTCCTGAGTCCCATTACGACTTCTTCAAGAGATGCATTTCCGGCTCTTTCACCCAGGCCATTAATGGTGCATTCCACTTGCCTGATCCCTGACCTGACGGCTTCAAGGCTGTTGATGACCGCAAGACCCAGGTCATTATGAGCATGTACTGACCATACCACTTCTCGGGGTGTTCTTACCCCGGCCATTATCTTTTCTACCATATCCTTGAATTCATGAGGTACGGCATACCCCACGGTATCCGGAATATTCAGGGTGGTGGCACCGGCATCTACAGCAGCCTGAAAGGCTTCGATAAGAAATGCTGTGTCCGATCTGCTGGCATCCTCCGCGGAGAATTCCACGTCATCCACGAGTGACCTGGCATGGGATACGCATTTACTGATCTTTTCAAGGACCTCAGGTCTGGTCATTCTCAGTTTGTCTTGTAAATGGATATCACTTGTAGCAATAAAAGTGTGGATCCTCGGTTTTTCCGCTCCTTCCAATGCAAGGGCTGCTGCTTCGATATCACTGATGGAACATCGTGCTAAACCTGCGATGACAGGATACCTTAGGCTGCCTGCTATCGCCCTTACAGCTTCCATATCTCCCGGGGAAGCTGCCGGAAAACCTGCTTCGATAATATCCACCCTGAGTTTTTCCAGCTGCTTGGCGATCTGCACTTTTTCAGCGGTGTTAAGATTTATCCTTGCGGCCTGTTCTCCGTCCCTCAAAGTTGTATCAAATATTCTTACGTTATCCTCATTCATTCTTGATTCCCCTCTCATTCCCTCTTCAGATCAGCAACCTGATGGCTTCCCCGACCTCGTCAGTCAGAGCCCTGCCTCCGAATTCCACAGGGAGAGAATCATCTTCTGTTTCAAGGAGATATGAAGAAAGGGATCTCACTATGGCATCTGCGGCTCCTCTCTCTCCAAGGGAAGAGAGCATCAGGGAGGACGAAAATATAGCTGCCATGGGGTTTGCCCTGCCTGTTCCCGCGATATCCGGTGCAGAACCATGGATAGGTTCGAACATACCCAGCCTGGAACCGATATTTGCTCCTGCAGCTACTCCCAACCCGCCTGTTAATCCGGCCAGTAGGTCACTGACTATATCCCCGAAAAGATTTGGACATAGAATGACATTGTATTTCCAGGGATTTCTGACAAGGTGATAACAAAGGGCATCTACATTTGCCATTTGGATTTCCATGCCGTGTTTCCTGGCCTCATCTGAGGCAATTTCTTCCCAGAAACCATATAACTGGGGCATGGCATTGGACTTGGAAGCGAGGGTAAATGATCCCTGTCCTCTTTCGACTGCTTCCTCGCATGCTCTTGCGGTGATCCTCCGAACTCCTTCTTCTGATGCTATTCCTATCTGCACGGCTGAAGGGATGGATGGTTCCAGTTTAATTTCAAGTTTTCCGGAAAGTTCATATAGTCCACGGGTCAGATGGATATCGTAGTCGATATCCTCCCGGGAGGTCTTTCCCAGTCCCATATAAAGGTCTTCTGTGTTCTCTCTTACGACAAGGAGGTCCATTTTTTCCCCATCAGGGACTTTTACAGGAACGGGGACTCTTGGGAACTGTCTTGCAGGTCTCAGGTTCGCGAACATATCAAAGTGAAATCTAAGAGTAAGCAATATCCCCCTCTCGAGAATACCCGGTTTTACCCGGGGGTCACCGATAGCACCCAGGAGAAGGGCATCACCTTTCTCGATCTCCTGAAGTGCCCATTCGGGAAGTATTTCACCTGTTTCAAGGTAATGAGAGGCAC
>JAFGMB010000217.1 GCA_016927765.1 Synergistales bacterium | reverse complement strand
GGCTCATGATATCGCAGATACTGGAGTCCACATCCGTATTGACAAGAAGGCCTATTTCCTTGGCCTCATCCGGCATAATAGGATAATCGTGAGTCCATCTGCCCTCTGTAAGCTTTGTGGCTATTTCCTTTGCCTTTTCCTCATCCATGTTGTCCTTCAGGAGATGCACCACAAAATTCCAGGTCTGGTCTATGGCTTTCTTTCCGATATCAGCAAAGATGATGGTCTGGTCATCGATTTCCGCAATGGGTTTGTCCTTCATGACCTTCAGAAGGGAGGCCACGGGATACTGGCCTATCTGGGGATCTACCGGCCCCAGGACTGCGTTCTTATCCATCAGTATCTCGTCCGCAGCAAGGGCTATGAGCGTTCCCCCCGACATGGCGTAATGAGGCACGATCACCGTCACTTTTGCCGGATGGTCATTGAGGGCGTTCGCGATCTGCTCGGCCGCAAGAAGAAGCCCTCCGGGCGTGTGGACTATCAGATCGATGGGAGTATCATCGGAGGTCATCCTTATGGCCCTCAATACTTCTTCCGAATCCTCTATGTTGATGTAATTGCGCGAGAACATTCCGAGGAAGCCCACGCTTTCCTGGCGGTGAATAAGGGTTATGATCCTGCTTTTTCTTTTTACCTCACAGGCTCTAAGGGCCGAAACCCTTCTCCATCTGAGTATCAATTGGTTGAACTGGGGATAAAGGATGAAGATAAAGAAAAGAATGGGCCATAAACTGAATCCCTCCATGGTAGCACCTCTCTCGATCATCAGAAATGTTTTGCGTGATTTCAGACAAATTATACACTACATTACCATGGCAATTCCGGGATCGAAAGTATTTCATCCCAAAGGCCTTACAGGGGGCTTTAATGGTAATGTTATAATTTGAAGATGCACAATGACCGAGCATTGTATTAAACAAAAAAAGAATTTACCATACCGAAGTGAGGTTATTCAACGATTATGAAACAAGGCCCCGGAAAAGGATGGCGGATCTTTCTGAAGATCCTTGCCACAGTTTTTTTAACGATCATAGTGACCACAGGTGGGATACTCTTCCTGATGAGGGACCGGGACATGGGAACGGGCCTCCTGGAAAAGATGATCGTGCGGATTGCCGGCAATGCCGGTTTTGATGCCCGGGTGAGAGAGATATCCGGAAATCCCTTCAAGGGGTATCTTTTCTCGGACCTGAGCATCAGAAGTGATGATATCCTCGACATAAACCTCGAGACCCTGAAGGTCGATCTTTCCTTCAAAGGCCTTTTCAAAGGTAAACCTCTGGAAAGGATCCTGGTCAGGAACGGCACCATAAGCATCCCCGACCCTGCCAGGCTTTCAAAACCGGTTGGCGAAGAAAAGGAAGAAGAGAAGAAGATCCCCTATCTGCCCGTGGAGATAGAGAACCTTGCCCTTTCGAGCATGGGAAAGAAGGCGGTCATTTCCAGCTCTCGCATGGCAGTGTCAGGCGAACTTCTCGATCTTCAACTATCCGGTAGCGTTCAGGACATACCCCTTTCCGCCGACCTGATGATGACCCTTTCTGAGGGGGATGGAAAGATCAGCCGGGGCAAGGTCCATTTCGGCGAGGCGGGAGAGATCGTCCTTTCGGGAGACCTGCTGCCTTTCCTCTCCCTTGAAGGTTTCATCAGCGAAGTAAAGCTCGAAGAACTGATGCAGCTTGTTCCCGGAGAGACACCGGACACGGGCGGTCGGATCAGGCTTGACTTCACTGGAAGGGGTTCCCTTTCCGATCCGGTCATCCAGGGGACCTTTGCCGGATCGGACATACATGTTTCAGGTATCCATACCAGGGACATGAACGCGGAATGGGGTTTCCAGGATGGCCAGTTCACCTTGAGCCCCCTGGTAATAGAGCTTCTTGGATCATCCCTGGAAGTCGATCTTTTCCTGGACATGGAAAAGAACATACGAATTGCCCTTGAAGGAAATGACCTGGATCTTGCAGGCACCGGGGATCTCCTGGGCAAGGACATGGACACAGCCGGTCTCATAGAAACCTTACGAGGTGAGTTTTCCGGCACTCTTCCGGAAGTTTCGGGCGACCTCGCCCTGGAGGCTGGAAATATCTCCTTGTGGGGTGAAGATCTCAGGGACCTGGACTTCAAAGGATCCATTGACATGAAAAAGATCCGTTTCTCCTCCAGTCTCAAGTTCCTTGGATCTCTTTTCCAGGGGGAAGGAGAAATAGAACTGGCCGATGAGAAAAAGCTGGACCTGAGGGTATCCCTGAAAGAAGCTGACCTTGACAGGCTCGCGGCCAGGAACCCGGTTCTCGCTTCCCTTGAACCTTCAGGTAAAATATCCTTTTCAGGGCAGGTCACCGGAACAGTGACCGAACCCCTTGTACAGGCTTCCGTCCTGTCATCTGAACTTGGGATCATGAAGGAGAAACTGACCGATATCAGGGGGCTGGTCACTTACAGAAAGGACAGGCTGGATATCCGGGAAATGCAGTTGGGCCTACTGGGTGGCAATGTGACTTGCACCGGAGAGATCAGGGACCTGCTCACAGGACCCGTTATAGATGTACTTGCCAGGGCGGAAGGCCTGGACCTTGAACGATCATCGGGCGTCCTTGGGGAAAGCTTTCCGGCCTCGAAAGGGATAACCGATCTCGATATCCATATCACGGGAGACCTCAGTCGCCCTGTAATGAAGGGGAATATGCGGACCCGGGACCTGGCAGTTAAGGAGATCTTTTCCGCAGAAGAGATAGAGGGTGATATCCTTTACGAAAAGGGATCTTTCCAGGCCGAGCTGAACTCCCCCCTGGCACTGCTTAATGGAATGGTGACAGAAGACCTTTCCACAAGAATGACCTGGGTCCCCGGAAAGCTGACCCTGGAAAAGGCAGACCTTTCCCTTCTCGGGGGGAATTTCACTTCCTCGGGAAATATCCTTATGGGAAAGGACCTGGTAATGGATCTCAAGGGAAATTTTGATGAACTGGCCATAGAAAAACTTCCCTATAAGATACCTCTAAGCTTATCTGCCCAGACCTATGGGGCCTTTTCCCTGAAAGGAAAACCTGCTGATCCAAGCTATACTTTCATTATCATGACCCCTGCGGTAGCAGGAAAATTTTTCACAGTGGAAAGCATCCGACTGGAAGGTTTTGGAGACCTGGACCGGATCACTTTGAAAGAGGGCAATGCCTTCCTGGGACAGGGAACCCTCCAGGCAACGGGAACCATCAGGCTGCCTCCTGGTGAGCTCATTGCCAACTTCTCCATTTCCGGGAAAGACCTGGATCTCAGGTACCTTTCTCCGAAAACCAGGAATCGGCGGGCAATTCTGCAGGGGCTGATAAGCCTCGACGGTATCCTGGATATTACCGGGAGCAGCAATCTGGACGCTCGGTTCTCCATCAGCTCCGATGAACTTTCCATGGCTGGTCTCAGGATAAAGGACCTTGGGATACCAGTGGTAATGTCCCGACAGAAACTGGAGATCCCCTCCATGAACGCTCTGCTTTACGGAGGGACAATGAACGGGTCTTTCTCCATGTCCCTTCCCGGGCAGGAATGGTCCACTTCACTGAAAGTGGAAAGCATGGATCTGGGAGCCGCGGTCAGCGACCTGGATACTTTTCCCGGCTCCATCTCGGGAACCGTTTTAGCTTCGGCAAAGGTCCGGGGCAAGGGAGCAGAGCGCTTCAACCTTTTCGGCAACGGAGATGTTACCGTAAACGATGGGGAGATCCGGGATATTCCTGCCATTAAAGCAGCCGCGGCCACAGCCGGGAGGGATTCCCTGAAATACAGGAAGATACGCAGTAATTTCCTGATCGATGGGTTCGGAATAAGCCTTCTTGCTGGAACAAGGATGCAGGCACCCTTAAAAGATCCCCTTTACAGGTACGCAAATATAGACGGGACCATCCAGTACGATGGTGAGCTGGACCTGCATGGAAACACCGAAGTGAATCTCAGGGCATTCAATGCCTTCATGGGGGGCCTGAAGATCGCCCTTCAGGCGGCCATGTCCCCTGAGGCACTGACCAAAGATATCCTTGGCGGGCTTACCGGAAGGTTGAGAAAGCAGGATTTCAGGGAAGTGACCTTCCATCTGGCCGGGACCAGGGAAGAGCCGGAACTGAAAGAACTCAAAGTGACCGGGGGAGAAGAATATATCTCTGACATAATCAACCTGGATGACTTCTCCGAGGAGAAAAGGGAGGAACCCCAGATCCAGATAAAGCTCAATTTCCCGGTGGGACCAGGAGGGAGCGAGAATGGCTCCACAGCAGGAGAAGACCTGAAACAACAGCTTCTGGAGGGTATTTTCAAGAGCATCAGTGGACCGGATTGACCAGGGGCATATTCCTGTTTTCGTTACGGGCAAAGGCAGGGGGGCTGTAAGCCCCCCTGCCTTTGAAGTTATAGCTTGCGTTCAGATAGAGACTCAGTCGGCCGGGACCCTGGCAGGTTCAGGATCCTCCTCCTGGAAGAAGAGGTCTACCTGTTCTTCGGGGCTGTGCCTGGTCATCTTTGAAACACCCACCAGGACCAGGAACGATACTGCCCATCCTATGTAGGAACCCGAATATCCTCCAGGATTGCCCATAAGGGACCATACAAGGGCGGAACCGCCTCCGAGAAGGATGCTCCAGAAAGCACCAGCTGCAGTTGCCCCTTTCCAGAACAGCAGGGCCAGCATGGGGAAGAAAAGGCCCGCGGCGCCGAAGGTGTAGGCGTACATGACAAGATCGATTATCCTGGGTATCTTGTAAGCAAGGCCTATGGCAAAAGCTCCCATGATAAGGACAGCAAGCCTGTTGACCTTCATCAGTTCCCTGTCAGTAGCCTCGGGGTTCACCCTCTTCTTGTATATGTCATTGGTAAATATGGCAACCGATCCCATGAGGCAGGAATCCGCTGTGGAAAGGACCGCCGCCATGTAAGCAGCCACCACAAGTCCTGAGAGCCCTACCGGGAGAAGGGTCACTATCATTGTGGGGGTCGCCAGTTCCGCGTCTTCAAGGCCAGGGACTACCAGGTGGGCAAGAAGCCCCACAAGGGTCATTCCTATGGCAAAGATGGGCCATTCTATGGGACAACCTGTTAGGAAGATGCCCCATTTTGCTGTTTTAACATCCTTGGCTGCGATGACCCTCTGGAAAGTGGCAATGGAAATGAACCAGACCGGGAAGATCGAAAGGAACCAGCCAATGGCGGTCTTCCACCCTACTGCCCCCCACTGGGTGAGACCTGCAGTATCGGGGTTGGCCCTGAGCTGTTCAAAGAGGGCTCCAATTCCGCCCACCCTGGAAATACCCAGGGGAAGCATCACAAAAAGGACACCCACACAAAGGACCACCAACTGGTAAACATCAAGGGTGATGACTGCCTTGAGCCCTCCCATGGAAGTGTAGGCAAGTATGATCGCCCCTGCAATGATAATGGTGGTGGTAACACTGAGGCCTATGGTACCCGAGACAAGCTTGGCTCCCGCGATCACCTGCCCACCCACAAAGGTCCACCAGGCAAGGCCGATCAGCAGGGCTGCCATGAGTCCTGTCTTTTTGTCGAACCTGGATTCGAAAAGATCTCCCGTGGTCAGGCCCTGGACCTTGTCAGACCATCTTTTCAACTTTGGCGCGAGCAGCATGGCCGCCAGCATGGCACTAAGGCCAGACACACCTATGAGCCATGACCCTGAGATACCTATACTGAAACCAAGTCCTCCCATGGCTATGCTGAAGCCGCCTCCAAGGTCCGTTGCCGCAGAGGAACCCATGGTCCGGATAAGGCCCATGTTCCTGTCCGCTGCAAGAAAGGCCTCATTCTCCTTACCCTTTGTGGCCTGTTTCATTATGTAGTAGCCAATGCTGATAAGGGACGCAAAATAAACTATTACGACAATGAGATCAAGTACATGAAGCTTCAATTCCACTCATCCTCCTTTTCCTGAAATATTAGCTGTCAAACAACCTTCAGGTTCGCTATGTTCCCCCTGATAACACTCCGACGATCAGGTTTGACCTTT
This sequence comes from Synergistales bacterium, assembly GCA_016927765.1. GTDB lineage: Bacteria > Synergistota > Synergistia > Synergistales > JAFGMB01 > JAFGMB01. Next base: position 983 of record JAFGMB010000217.1, on the reverse strand, counting down.
TTCTTCGAAAGGAGAGGCCTTCTTAAATACTCCGGCCTCTTTGCCCGTTCCCCCAGATGTGCCGCTACTCTCCCCTCCCTTGTCGTGCTCGATTTTCAGTATGCGAGCAATGCTTTCAGGTATTCAAAAACCACATGTGAAGTGCCTACCACTGTCTGCAGGTCAACGAACTCGTCAGCAGAATGGAAATTCCCACCTCGAGGACCGATGACAAGAGTTGGTATGCCCAATCTGCCGCCGGTATAACAGAAATCTCCCACACTGCTGAAATAATCTATGGTCGGATATTCCCCGGTTACCGCAAGAACACATTCTTTCATCATCTGTACGTGGGGGTTACCCTCGTCCACCACGTATGCGGGGAAACCGTCACAATCAGGGTGAGGGGCATCCCGAAAAGAATAGGAGGCTTTTCCCCTGATATCTGCCCTTTTTATGGCTTCCTTTATTTCCCGGATGATCACTTCCTTGTCCTCCCCAAGGGTTACATGCCTGAATACGGAAAAAGTGGCATGATCAGGAACAGAGAGGGCTGCTCCCCCTCCCTGGAAATCTATACAGCATATTGACCCGGGACCAAGCTTTTCATGACTTTTCAACTCCGTCTTCTCTATCTCAAGGAGGATCCTTGCAGCTTCACTTATTGCATTGATCCCGCATTCAGGCTGAGCCCCGTGACTTGACTTCCCTGTAACCTCTACCCTGTAATTCCAACCTCCCCTGGCACCAAGGCACAGGCTTGGAAAAGTAGTATGGGCGAAAGAACTGCTGGGTTCCGTAATAACTGCGACATCCATCCTGTCATGGATCATTCCATCAAGTATCAGGGCATCGGTACCCAGTCCGAAAGGTCCCTCTTCGTCAGATACAAAGGAGTAGACTATTTCTCCACTGAAATGGGGAACCAGGTTTCTGAAGGCTTCGAGGGCGAGCATTATTGCCGCGCATCCCGACTTCATGTCACATGTCCCTAGACCGTACAT
>JAFGMB010000216.1 GCA_016927765.1 Synergistales bacterium | reverse complement strand
TTCATGGAGAGGTATCATGACCTTTTCATCCTGCATAAGGGGATGGATACTTATGCCTGTGTCCGTTCCACAATCATGGCCTGTAACAATGAGATCCTGGGCAACATCCACAAGCCTCCTGGTGAGATAACCGGATTTTGCCGTTCTTAAAGCAGTGTCGGCAAGACCTTTTCTGGCACCATGAGTTGAGATGAAGTATTCCAGCATGTTCAGACCTTCTCTAAAATTAGCCGTGATGGGATAATCGATTATCCGGCCGGAAGGATCCGACATAAGACCCCTTATCCCTGCCATCTGTGCGACCTGGCTCTTGCTTCCCCTTGCTCCTGAATCCACCATGAGCCTCACCGGATTGGAGGAATTCATATTTGCGACAATGTGGTCTGCTATATTTCTTGATGCCTCGGACCAAAGTAGTTCCTTCTCCCGGAAATATTCATCTTCAGTGAGAATTCCCATGTTGAACTGGGCTTTAAGATCTTCCTCCCTTTCGAGGGTCTCATCCATGATCTCACCCTTTTGTGGAGGGATAATGATGGCACTGACACCAAGACTGAGTCCACTCTGTGTGGCCCAGTGATATCCAAGGGACTTTATCGCATCAAGCATGGAGACAATGCTTTTCTTATCGATCAGATCATAGGCACGGTCGAGAAGCGCACTCAGGCTCCGCTTTCCAAGCCTTTCATTGATGAACATCAGTTTCGGGTTCAGGACACTGTTAAAAAGAACCCGTCCAGGTGATGTCTCTAACCATTTCCCCTCAGGGGCGTTATTCCATTCCTTCTGAACCTTCAGATATATCCTCGAATGGGGATGAAGGTTTCCATGATCGAGAGCTGTCAATACATCATCAAGGTCCTTGAAGTAGGATCCATCTCCCTTCAGGTCCTTCTGCATGGAGGTCAGATAATAGATCCCCAGTACTATATCCTGGGTTGGCGTAACAATAGGTTTGCCACTGGCAGGCGAAAGAAGGTTTGAAGCAGATAACATCAACATTCTTGCTTCGGCCTGAGCCTCCAGGGAAAGTGGAACATGTACCGCCATCTGGTCGCCATCAAAGTCTGCGTTAAAGGCAGTACAGACCATTGGATGAAGACGGATAGCCTTTCCCTCCATAAGAACAGGTTCAAAAGCCTGGATCCCGAGTCTGTGAAGTGTCGGAGCCCTGTTAAGCATTACAGGGTGATCCCTGATTATCTCCTCAAGGATACCCCATATCTCCTCCCGCCCTCTTTCAATAATCCTTTTTGCGCTTTTTACGTTAGGAGCCAGCCCACGCTCAACTATCTGGCGGATGACAAAGGGTTTGAAAAGTTCCAGGGCCATCTGTTTTGGAAGACCACACTGATATATCTTAAGTTCAGGACCGATAACTATTACGGATCTACCTGAATAATCCACCCTTTTCCCGAGCAGGTTCTGTCTGAAACGACCCTTTTTACCCCTCAAAAGGTCGGTAAGGCTCTTAAGTGGCCTATTTCCAGCTCCAAGAACAGCTTTGCCCATTCTTCCATTGTCAATGAGGGCATCCACTGATTCCTGCAACATCCGCTTCTCATTCCTTATAATTATTTCAGGAGCTCTCAGCTCCTGCAGTTTTCTGAGCCTGTTATTCCTGTTTATAACCCTTCTGTAAAGGTCATTCAGGTCAGAAGTTGCAAATCTGCCACCATCGAGCTGCACCATGGGCCTCAAGTCAGGCGGTATCACAGGGAGAACTTCCAGCACCATGCTTTTCGGTGTAAATCCGCTCTTTCTAAAATCCTCTGCCACCTGAAGCCGCTTGATAAGCTTTCTCTTCTTCTGCCCTGTTGTTTCGGAAAGTTCTTCCCTCAAAGAAGTCGCAAGCAGCTCGAGATCAATATCCTCAAGAAGCTTCTGGACTCCTTCGGCCCCTATACCCGCTGTGAATTTCCTGTCATAGGAACTGCAGAGTTTCTGTTCTCTTTCCAGTATGATATCTGCCTGTTCATACCCTGAATTGCCAGGTTCGATAACTATGTAACATGGGTCTTCAATTGTAACTGTCTCAAGTTGGGCCATGAACCTGCCTGGGTATTTCTGGTGAAATAACTGGAATTCACTCGTTGAAACAACATCTCCTTTCGCGAAAGGAAGATGAGCTACGGCGGTAACAATAAAGGCCTCCTGTTTACCCACCATGGCACGTTCTGCCTCAACAGAAATCCCAAGCTCCTGGAAGCGCTGGAATTCGGTTTGAGAAACAGTATCCCCTTCGTGATAACTGAGATGTTCGGACGAAGACAAAAGCTTGAATGCCGGTTCTACCTTGAAAACCTCGTCACCATAATCAGTCTTGTATCTGCCTACCTGGGAAGCACTCAAGAGATCTCCTTCATTTATGGGCACATCATCGACGCTGACTATACGGTATGCTTCTTCTGCCTTGAATTTCTGGTCATAATGAGAGTGTATCCGGACCTCACTTTCAGAGATGACATCCCCTCTTTTTATCAGGTCCGGTCTTTTACCGTCCATAACGACCTTATAGGCGACTTCTCTTCTTCTAGTCGGGGCAAAATAGACAACTTTTTCAAGATCTCTTGTACTTGTGCCAAGAAGAAGGCTCAGTCTGCTGGGAATTCCCCTGAGATACCATATGTGTACAACAGGTGCAGCCAGCTCTATGTGACCCATCCGCTCTCTTCTGACCCTGTTATCGGTTACCTCGACCCCACATCTATCACACACTACACCCTTGAATTTAGGTCCACTTCTTTTATATTTTCCGCAAGCACATTCATAGCTTTTTGTAGGACCAAAGATCCTTTCACAGAACAGACCGTCCTTTTCCGGCCTTAATGTTCTGTAATTGATTGTCTCGGGTTTTTTTACCTCACCGCTGGAAAGTTCCCTGATCCTTCCAGGGCTGGCTAATTTGATCCTGACGCCGGTAATTTCTTTCCGGTTCATCTATTCTTCAACCCCTTCCGGGCTAGAGCCGTTAGTGTCACTGGATGAAGATCCGAATATCATTTCTTCTGTTACAGATCCGTATTGTCTTTTTTCCTGAGGCACGACTTTCTTTTCCGGTGATTCGGCAACAGGTCTTCCAAGTCCCATGAACTCGTCTTCCTCTTCAATTACAAGTTCACCAGAAGTCCCGTCACTGTAATTTATCTCAACATCGAGGCCAAGTCCCTGCAGTTCTTTCACCAGGACCCTGAAGCTCTCGGGGATCCCTGGTTTGATGAGATTCTGCCCTTTTACTATTCTCTCGTAGGTTTTTAATCTGCCTCTGATGTCATCTGATTTTACGGTAAGCATCTCCTGGAGAATATTGGCCGCCCCGTAACCTTCAAGAGCCCAGACTTCCATTTCACCAAAACGTTGGCCACCGAATTGCGCTTTTCCACCAAGAGGCTGCTGCGTTATAAGACTATAGGGACCTATGGATCGTGCATGGATCTTGTCATCTACAAGATGTATGAGTTTCATCATATACATGTAACCCACGGTTACCTTGTTCTCAAAAGCTTCCCCGGACCTTCCGTCATAGAGCGTTATCATTCCATCGGTGGTCAGATCAGGATAACTGGAGGTCTGAACTCCCTCGAGTAGATCAAAGATCTCCTGTTCCTTGGCGCCTTCAAATACCGGAGTTGCAACAAACCAGTCATTCTGGACCGCCGCAAAACCCATTATTGTCTCAAGCACCTGTCCAAGGTTCATTCTACTAGGCACTCCAAGAGGGTTCAGAACCACATCTACAGGGGTACCGTCAGGCAGATAAGGCATATCTTCGACAGGCAGTATTCTGGAAACGACACCCTTGTTTCCATGTCTCCCAGCCATCTTATCGCCCACAGTGATCTTCCTGAGCTGGGCAACATAAATCTTCACCACTTTATTAACGCCGGGACTTAGGGCATCTCCGTTTTCTGCCCTGTTGAGGGTCTTGACCGCTACCACTTTACCTCGTGCTCCATGAGGAACCCGCAAAGAGGTATCCCGAACCTCCCTGGCTTTTTCACCAAATATGGCCCTAAGCAATTTCTCTTCCGGGGTCTGATCTGATTCCCCCTTGGGTGTGACCTTGCCGACAAGGATATCACCAGCACCCACTTCAGCACCGGTCCTGACAATTCCATCCTCGTCAAGATTCTTCAATACATCTTCACCCACATTTGGGATATCCCTGGTGATCTCCTCGGGACCGAGCTTAGTGTCTCTGGCTTCAACTTCATATTCCTCGATATGGACGGAGGAATAAAAATCCTCTTTTACAAGTTTCTCACTGATAAGTATGGCATCTTCAAAGTTATACCCTTCCCAGGACATGAATGCGATGAGAACGTTCCTGCCGAGAGCAAGCTCGCCCTTGTCTACCGATTGACCGTCAATGATTATGTCTCCAGCTTGCACCCTTTCCCCAACGTTGATAACAGGACGCTGGTGGATAATAGTGCCCTGATTGGAGCGACGGAATTTTATCATTTCATATTCATCGATTCCACGCCCAGTATCTATTTCCATTTTTCTGGAATCCACATATTTGACTATTCCGGATCGTTGCGCGATTATGCACGATCCGGAATCCTTTGCGATACGATGCTCAATACCAGTACCCACCCTCGGAGCCTCAGGCATTATGAGGGGCACAGCCTGTCTCTGCATGTTTGAACCCATAAGAGCCCTGTTAGCATCATCATGCTCAAGGAAAGGTATCAGTGCAGTAGATGCTGAAACTATCTGTTTGGGCGAAACATCGAGGAAATCCACTTCCTCTCTTGGAACAGTTACGATAACGCCTCGATATCTTACGTGGCACTCTTCTTCCAGAAGCTGACCATCGTCAGACAGAGGAGTATTTGCTCGCCCCACATAGTATTCGTCTTCCTCATCAGCAGCCAGATTACGGATCTCATCCGTAACAAAGCCTTCTTTCACAATTCTTCTTGGAGTCATAAGAAATCCGTATTCATTGATGGTGGAATATGTGGCCAGTGATGTCACCAGGCCGATATTCGGGCCTTCAGGGGTTTCTATGGGACATACTCTTCCATAATGAGTATAGTGAACGTCTCTGGCTTCAAAACCAGCTCTTTCGCGACTGAGCCCTCCCGGTCCGAGTGCTGAGAGACGCCGCCTATGAGTAATTTCAGCAAGAGGGTTGGTCTGATCCATGAACTGGGAAAGCTGACCAGACCCATAGAACTCTCTGATGGACGCTGCAATGGGCCTCACATTTATAAGGTCTCTCGCCATCGCAGCCTCCAGGTCAGGTATAGTGGTCATCCTTTCCTTGGCAATCCTCTCCATCCTCAAGAGGCCGATCCTGATCTGGTTCTGGAGGAGTTCTCCAACTGATCTGACTCTCCTGTTGCCCAAGTGGTCGATATCATCTACCCTTTCTTCTCCATTCCTGAGAAGAAGGGTTCTCTTAATGATACTTATAATGTCCTCAATCGTAATAAGCCGGTTGCTTTCTGAGATTTCCAGACCCAACCTGCGGTTAAGTTTATATCTTCCTACTCTTCCAAGGTTGTATCTTCTCGTATCAAAAAAGAGCCCAAAAACATATTCTTTAGCATTTTCTATTCTCGCAGGCTCATTGGGCCTCAGCCTTCTGAAAAGCTCAAGTACGGCCTCATCGCTATTAGTGGTATTGTCCCTCTCCAGTGTAGCGGCGATAGAAGGATCCACATCCCAGACAGATATTTTCGTTCTCCCCAGTTCCCACAGTGTTTCCAGATGTTCCTTGGTCAGCCTGTCGTTTTTCTGTATGAGCACATTTCCTTCAGCATCAAGAATGGAGGTCGCGATAAGCCGCCCACGGGTTTCTTCTTCGGTTATATCTATTTCGGAGGGAGAGGCGTCAAAATATTCAAGTATCGAATCGTTATCTTTGACACCAAAAGCTTTAAGAAGGACTGTAGCGGGAAGTTTTTTGCGATTATCGATATTTACGGACAACACATCACCAGGAGTTAAACTGAATTCAAGCCAGGCACCTCTGTCAGGAATGATCTTAGCCGAATACACTTCCTGACCGGGAACCCCGATCTCGGCATTGAAATACACACCGGCAGACCGTGCAAGCTGGTTTACTACCACTCTTTCAGTACCGTTAATGATGAACGTACCCCTGTCAGTCATGGCAGGGAAATCACCGAGGAATATTTCTTCTTCCTTGATCTCCTTGGTTTTGCGATTAACAAGCCTTATTGTGGCCTTTACAGGTTTTGACCAAGTAAGATCACGCTGCCGGGCTTCCTGGATCAATATCTTAGGTTCTTCAATGAAATACCTGACGAACTCAAGAGCAAAAGACCCGTCATAGCTTTCGATAGGAAATACTTCTCGTAAAAGCTCCTGCAGTCCCTGTTCAGAGCGCAACTCAGGGTCAAGATAATCCTGATAGAAGGCTTCGTAGGAACCCTTCTGGATCTCAATCATGTCAGGGATCTCGACTAGATCTCTGGCACGTCCGAAAGTGAGTCTCTGCCGCTTTCTCCCAATGGGAATAAATTCGGCCATACGCGTTTGACCTCCCTATAAAATGATGAGGGGAATTGATTACCGACAAAAGATTAAGATAACAAATAGGGTGCATCATGTCAATGACACGACACAACCCTATATGTATTTGCTTACAAACGCAGAATACTGCATATTAGAAACTATGGTGCCGGAGCGGGGACTCGAACCCCGACAGGCAGTATGCCCACTAGAACCTGAATCTAGCGCGTCTACCAATTCCGCCACTCCGGCATATTTTGAGCGCAACGGTTATTTTAACAAGGTGTTCCAACTTTGACAAGTAGTCTTGGTACATTTTAGTCGCCGGACGCTCTCTTTAGTCGGTCTCTAAGGGCCCTTCCAATCCCCTTAGATGGGGGAAGCTGAGCGATAATGATCTGAACACCCCTGCTTTCAAGATCTCTCAGGGCTGAAAATAATCCTCGTGCATAACTTTCGATATCCTTGAAGATGATGTTTTCGGAAAGATCCTTTTCAGGTTGGACCATACCAACATAACCGGCTTTTCCTGGATCGCAGGGAAGATCTTGCAAGAAACTTTCACCTTCCTCCCAAAGTATAAGGGGGACCAGTGGGGCATAATGCCGATATCTTGTTCCAGGGGATCTTTTGGATTCTTCCAGAGATGATGAGTTCTTGATGGGACCGGCAATTCGTTCGAGGGCCTCCAGGGATGTACCACCAGGTCTCAGGAGGATTATCTCTTGGCCTGTAACATCAACCACCGTTGATTCCACACCTACATAAGTCGGTCCGGCATCAAGAATAAGATCTATACTGCCTGCAAGATCCTGAAAGACTGCACCGGCATCCGTAGGACTGGGTCTCCCACTTCTGTTAGCGCTTGGAGCAGCAATTGGTACTCCCGAAATACGGATCAACTCTCTCGCGATCGGATTCGAGGGCATTCGAACAGCTACCGTATCAAGCCCGGCTGTAACAACAGAAGGAAGAGACTTCCGTGAAGAAATCACAAGGGTCAATGGCCCTGGCCAGAAATTGTGCATCAGTTTTTCAGCAAGAGGAGTCACAGAGGACACGATCCCATCAAGCTGGTCCAGTGAGTGAACATGCACTATCAAAGGGTTATCCGCAGGCCTGCCCTTGGCGCGGAAGATAGAGAGAACAGCATCTTCATCCATTGCATTGGCCCCAAGACCATATACGGTTTCTGTGGGGAATGCTACCAAACCTCCTCTACGGATTATCTGTGCTGCTTCTGATATCAAAGAAATGTCCGGCTCAAACCAGTCCAGAGGGATCACTTTAGCAGTCATTGGAAGCTTCTCCCTTCATGAATTCATTTAGAAACCTTTCCTTGAATTCGGGGAATTGCCCACTCAATATTGATTCCCTCGCCCTTTTCATAAGGTCAACAAGGAAATGGATATTATGCCATGTACATAGTCGTGAAGACAGGATCTCCCCGGCCTTATGAAGATGTCGCAGATAAGCTCTTGTAAAAGTCCTGCATACGTAACAATCGCAGTTTTCGTCTATAGGTCTGAAATCATCAGCGAAGCATAGGCTCTTGATGTTCAGATGTCCCTTAGATGTAAAGACCGAGCCGTTTCTGCCGTTTCTGGTTGGGAGTACACAGTCAAACATGTCTACTCCCCGGGAAACCCCTTCTACAAGATTTGGCGCAAAACCTACTCCCATAAGATATCTGGGTTTATCCAGGGGAAGGATGTGGCGGATAAAATCGAGGACTTCATACATTTCTGCGTGGGGCTCACCAACAGAGAGGCCCCCAATACCGTAACCAGGAAAGCCAAGCTCCACGAGTTCTTCTGAAGACCTGAGTCTGAGATCCTTGAAGACAGATCCCTGGACAATCCCGAAAAGGCCCTGATCCTCTCTATGATGAGAATCCTTGCTCCTCTTTGCCCATAGGGTTGTTCTTCTTACTGCTTCTTCAGCAACTTCATAGGAACATGGATATTTCACGCACTGATCAAAGCACATGGCAATATCGCTGCCTAAAGCTTCCTGGACTCTCATCGCCCATTCAGGGGACATGAAATGTGTGCTTCCGTCCAGATGGGATCTACAGAGTACTCCATCGTCCGATACTTTGTTAAGTTCGGAAAGTGAAAAAACCTGAAATCCTCCGCTGTCAGTCAATATAGGGTGATCCCATCCCATGAATCGATGAAGTCCTCCTGCCCGGTCAATGATAGATGGACCCGGTCTCAAATAAAGATGGTAAGTGTTGGACAGTATGATCTGTGCTCCCAGGCTTTCAAGTTCAAATGGTGCCATGGCTTTCACCGTGGCCTGTGTCCCCACTGGCATGAAAACAGGTGTCTTGATTATCCCATGAGGCGTGATCAATTCTCCTGCCCTCGCACCTGTAGTGGGACACTCAGTTAGAATTCTGAATTCAAACAATATCAGTCACTCCCAACCAAAAAGCTCGCAGGAATTTAACCATACCTGTTTACTGAGGTCTTCAGTTGTGATTCCCTTGACTTGCGCTATGACTTCATAAACATATTTAACATATGAGGGCTCATTTGTTGTTCCCCTTTTTGGATGGGGAGCAAGAAATGGAGCATCAGTTTCACATAATATCCTATTTATGGGTATCTTCCTGACAATTTCCCTGAGTTCATCATTCTTCCTGAAAGTAACGGGAC
>JAFGMB010000215.1 GCA_016927765.1 Synergistales bacterium | reverse complement strand
TTTCCAGGATACTTCCAAGGAAGGAATACCGGAGCCTCCTTGCCGCCTCTTCTGTGGATTCACCCCTGTATTTCTCCATCGGGACTGAAACATGAGTAATTTCGAAGGGTAGATTGGCTGTACGACATCGATCTTCGACAAATAGCGCATCCCGTAACGATGTATGTTCCCTTATTCCATGTTCCAGATGGGCCACGATCAGATCCCCAGGCCAGAAAGACCTGAAAAACCAGAGCAGGGCAATGGAATCGCTACCCCCGGACACTGCCAGGATAATGGGTTTCCTCGTATCCCACCATCCCTGACGGATGCCGGATTCTTTGAATCTTTGCACAAGATGAGGGTCACTTATTTCCCAAGGTATGGTTTGTTTTAAATCTCTATTTCTATTCAAGTCACGTATCCCTTATAAAAGAAATAGCGGGAGGCATCCCCCCGCTATGATTATACATAAATGGTGGCGGTGACTGGAATCGAACCAGTGACACTGCGGGTATGAACCGCATGCTCTAGCCATCTGAGCTACACCGCCAATTGGTTGCGGGGGCAGGATTTGAACCTGCGACCTTCGGGTTATGAGCCCGACGAGCTTCCTGACTGCTCCACCCCGCGATGTAAGAAAAATTGAAACCTTCATAGTTGGTGCCGGACGCGGGACTCGAACCCGCACGGACTTACGTCCACAGGATTTTAAGTCCCGTGCGTCTACCACTTCCGCCAGCCCGGCCAGCGCTCACATATTATATTGATGATAACCCCATCCGTCAACCCGGAAAACAACAGGGATTTACAGGTTTTTAAAAAAATCGTTCTTCCCACTGAGTGATGTGGAAAAGCCCAGCTTAAACTAAAAATGAATGAAAATATCTTCATGAGCCTTTCTCGGAAAAAAGACCTCCCCCAACACTGTAACAATCCATGGACATTTCCTGGAGAATTATCCTTACCTGTTCGGGTTTAACCTCGATGGAACGACATATTGCGCCGGTAACCTCGCTTACAAGCTGTTTCTTCTGTTCCAGGCTTCTCCCTTCCAGCAAGTGGATCTGCACTATGGGCATTTTGTTCACTCCTCCAGTATTTTCATGAATTCTTTCTATCTCAAGGTATTATAAAACAGAATTGACACGACTACACTACCATGGTAAACTGCTTCCCAGATTATGTTTTTTGCCTATTTGCTGCGCTGAAGCGTTAGGAGGCCATGGCATGAAAGTGACATCTCTTTCTTCTTTTCCGGATTTCATCCCCAGCAGAAGATCAGATTTCGTACAGCTTGACAAGAATGAAAACCCCTTTGCAGTTCCCCCCTCCCCACTTGAAGAGATCCGGGAAGCCTTTCTGAAAGTTCGAATGAACCGATATCCTGATCCAACCTATAAAGCCTTAAGAGAATCCCTTTCAGATTATACAGGTTACAGCTGTGAAAATATCGTTCTTGGAAATGGTGGCGACGAGGTCTTATGGATTCTTTTTGCGGCCTTTGCAGAACCGGGGAGGCCTGTTCTGACCCTTTGTCCCTGTTTTTCTGAATATGATCACCTTTGCAGTGTCTTCAGAACCGAACAGATAAGATCACCTCTTTCCCTTTCAGTGGGAAGGTTTGATCTGGACCATAAAACACTTCTACAGCTAGCGAAAGAGCACGACCCTTCGCTGATCATGATAGACAGTCCCAACAATCCCAGCGGAATGACCATTGAACAGGATATCCTCCTTGAACTTATAGAACAAGTATCATGCCCTGTAATCATTGATGAAGCTTATGGAGAATTTGCTGAAACGACGATCCTTGAGCATTTCAAGGGCAGTAAGATGCCTTCGAATCTTTTCATCCTTAAAACCCTTTCCAAGGCATGGGGATTGGCTGGTATACGTCTTGGATACGGACTTTGTGAAAAGGATTTGGCTCATAAGTTCAATTCCATCAGAAGTCCCTTCAATATCAGCGTACTTACAGAAGAAGTGGCCAGGATCATGCTTAGCTACAGGGAATGGATGGAGAGCAGGGTTTACAGCATCAAATTTATGAGAGACCGTTTTATCCAGTCATTGAACGCCCTCAATGGGTGGGAAGCCTTCCCTAGCAGTTCCAATTTTGTGCTTGTAAAAACATCCTTTGAGCTACCCCTGGTCAAAAGATCCATGAAAGAGAACCAGATAGAACTCAAATATCCAGAACTTCCCGAATATGAGGGGACCTGGATCAGGATCAGTATTGGTAAGGAAGAGGAGATGCGCCGGTTGCTTGATATTATTTCTTCCATAGGGAAATAGAGCAACACGGAGTTCTCAAGTTCTTCTGCCGTGACTTCTCAGAGTACCTGGATTCGGTATGTTGTAGTTTAGTTCTTTAGCTACTTGTATAGATGCATTTTTACTGGTACAATCTCGATAGGAATTTTATCTGTTTAATTCAATAGAGAGGGAGGCCGATGACATGGTAGAAAAATGGAAAGATCGCCTTACTGACCAGCTTTCCGAGGCGATCCTCGCTCTTGAAGACCCGGAGGAAGTGTATTGTTTCCTGGAAGACATCGCTACCATCGGAGAGATACGAGCCCTGGCCCAGAGACTTGAAGTCGCAAGGTTGCTTAACGAGGGCTTTACATACCCCCAGATAGCTCAACAGACCGGAGCCAGTACAGCCACCATCAGCAGGGTGAAAAAGTTCCTTGAATTTGGAGCAGATGGATACAAGATAGTTCTGGAAAGGATCAAAAAGGAATAATTCTGTTCCCCTGAACAAATAATTACTGAGGGGGAGGGGTATGTCTTCACATACTCCTTCCCCTTTTTTCATTTTCTCAAAAGTCCCCCTTTTGTCTCTCCAATGCACTGAAATATCTACAGCAACCGTTGATCAGACATTGTTCGCATAATGGTTTTCTTGCCCTGCAAATGCTCCTGCCATGGGTTATCATATTCAGATGAGCACCAAGGTATCTTGAAGGAGGGATAAGCTCTTCCATTCTCTTCTGGATCAGGCTTTCCTTCGTTCCTTTCTCTACAAACCCGACTCTTGAGCAGATTCGGGCGACATGGGTGTCCACAGGAAAGGCAGGTATCGAGAACTCGAATAACAGCATACAGGCAATTGTCTTCGCCCCTATACCAGGGAGAGTACTCAGAAAATCCTCGATCTCCCGTCTACTCCAGGATTTCAGGGGCAAAAGAGTTGGCTTGCCGAATAACTTGTTCAATTGTTCTGCTATGGATCGGATCCGGACAGATTTGACATTCGAAAGCCCACCGACTTTAATGCTCTCTCTTAATTTCTCGAGGTCAGCCTTCAAAACCTGATCCCAGTCATTAAATTCCTTCTTGAGCATATTAAATGCCCTGTCACGGTTCACATCATTGGTATTCTGCGATAAAAGGGTAAGGATCAGGCCATCCAGGGGCTCCTCGTGAGAAAGGTCAGGTTGGGTAGATTCCATAGACCATAAGGATTCCAGACCGTCAAGTACGGAGATGACGGAAGGACTTCCTTCATCTCCGCCTCCCGGGAAGAGCGGAGCATTCTGACAGGTTAGTTCCTCCGGCCCGTAAGCCCTCTCTTTAATCTTCACTGTCAGGGTTTTTTGAAGCATCGGTAAGACTGAGTTCCTTCGCCATTTTCGCAGATCTCTCCATCCAGTCCCTCAGTTTTGCCTTCACTTTCCCATGAATGGAGTCCTCAGGGTAATTCCCTTCATCATCGGGAATCCCCGCACTGACACCTGTAAGAAGTTCTATACCATCATCTATGGTCCCCACCGACCATACATGGAATTTCCCTTCCTCCACTGCCTGCATTACTTCGCGATTGAGCATAAGGTTTATGATGTTCTGTCGGGGAATAATAACTCCCTGATCGCCAGTAAGGTCTCTGGACTTACAATAGCGGAAGAAACCTTCTATTTTCTCATTGACCCCACCGATAGGCTGGATATTACCGAACTGGTCCACAGAACCAGTTACAGCGATATTCTGTTTCAGGGGTACCTCAGAAAGGGCAGAAAGAAGGCAATACAGTTCAGTTGAAGAAGCGCTATCCCCTTCTATTCCCCCATAATTCTGCTCAAAAGCCAGCTTGGCGGACAGTGAAAGAGGCATATCCTGGGCATATTTCTTTCCGAGATAACTGCTCAGGGTAAGAAGACCTTTGTTATGAATGGGCCCAGCCATCTTGACTTCCCTTTCAATATTGACTATTCCTTCTTTACCCATGAAAACATTCGCAGTTATTCTTGATGGATGCCCGAACATATAATCTCCGAGGTTTACCACGGAAAGAGCATTTATCTGCCCCACTACACTGCCGGAAGTATCGATCTTTATCTGATCTTCATGAAAAGCCCTGTCTATCCTCTCCTGGATCAGGTTTGATCTGAACCTTTTTTCCTGGATCGCCT